>NZ_JAZKRK010000006.1:0-88962 GCF_036626455.1 Halodesulfurarchaeum sp.
CACGACTCATGACCTCGGATCTCATCACTGCAGATCCCGATACGTTTGTCGAAGAGACGGCACATACGCTCTTGGACAATCAGATCGGGTCGATAATCGTTTCGGACGTCAATGGCGAACTCGAAGGGATCCTCACAAACACCGACTTCATTCGCATCGTCGCAGAAAGTAAACCAAAGGCCAAAACCACCGTCGAACGGTACATGACCAAGGACGTGGTCACGGTGGGCGCACAGGACCACATACAAACGGCCGCCGACAAGATGATCGAGAAAAACATTTCACACCTCCCAGTCACGGACGAGGACGACATCGTGATCGGTATCATCACCAAAACCGACCTGACGGCGTACCTCTCAGCAGTAGAAGACCCGACACCGTCTTAAGCAAAAGAAAATCGGCGGCTGCCATTTTTCGTCCAATGTTTGTCAAAAACCAGCCATCGGGTTCTGCCGACGTCCCCGTAACTTAATAACACACAATACTAAGGGAATATTATAGTCTCAGTAAACACAATGGTTGCACACGAAAAGTGACTATCTGGAGCAGGATAGGGTGAATCAGTCCGGTATATCCCCCAAGCAAGCTACCCGGACAACGCTCAAAATAGCAAATGGACCTCTCAACTATGGCAAAACGCCGTTTCTCCACTCCAAGAGCGACCACGCTAATCGTTGCATCAAGCATTGGGACCTATCTGCTCATACTCACAGGGGTTTCAAACGCCCTTGCGAACACGGCAAACGCCTGCAGCGGATGGCCACTCTGTAATGGACCGTGGTTCGGATCTCCGGAAACAACCCTCGTCTTTGGACATCGAATTGCCGCCTTTACGGTGGGTCTGCTTTTGCTATGGACGGGTTACATCGTCCTGACACAGTCCCATTCCTCGAAAGTCCGATTCGGACTGGGTGCAGCGCTCCTGCTTTACCCCTTCGAGGTCTTCATAGGGGCTCAAGCAGCAGTTTCAGGAACAACGACAGCCATCAGCACCATTCATCTCGTATTTGCACTGACGATTTTTTCGGCGTTGATGGCCGCCTTGGTGTGGCAATTGGAGGCCCACGATAGTGAAAGAGTTGTTCAAACCGATGACCCCAATCCAGAACCATCACCGGACGATGAAGACGCCAAACCGGGATCCGCTGAACCGAAAAATCCAGGTCCACTAACTATCGGACGTGCCTACCTCAGATTGACAAAACCCTACCTTTGGTGGCTTTTGGGTCTGGTCGCACTCGCGAGTATGGGATTGGCGGCACAAGGGATTCCCCCATTCGGGACAGCACTGGCGACGATTGCGGGCGGCGTCCTCGCTATCGGGGCGAGCGGAACGTTCAATAACGTGCTCGAGCGGGATCGGGACAAATTGATGGCCCGAACGAACGATCGGCCGCTCGTCACCGATATCATTCCCCCACACCGCGCAGTCGCGTTTGGGTTTCTCCTCTTGGGCGCTTCGATGGCCGTGTTTCTCTCTTTCGTCAACGTGTTGGCAGCCGGATTGGGACTGCTCGCGGTTCTCTTTTACAGTGTCGTCTATACGGTGATTTTGAAGCCGAATACCGATCAGAACACCGTCATTGGCGGGGCAGTTGGAGCCCTCCCGGCGCTGATCGGCTGGGCAGCAATTACGGACTCGGTCGGTATGCCAGCGATCGTGTTGGGTGCCGTCGTGTTTCTCTGGACGCCGGCTCACTTCTACAATCTGGCCTTGATTTACAAAGCGGATTACGCCCGGGCAGGCTTTCCAATGCTGCCGGTGGTTCGAGGCGAACAAACCACGAGACGCCACATCGCTGCCTTCCTTGGGGCGACAATGCTCGCAGCGGTACTGCTTGGAACCGCGTCAGGGCTCGGGCCTTTGTATGCTACTGTTGCTGTGCTGTTCGGCGCCCTATTTCTCGTGGCCACCGTCCGATTGCATCGCATCCAAACCGATCTGGCCGCCAAGCGGACCTTCATCGCCGCAAATGCCTATCTCGGCGCGGTACTTTTTGCAGTCGTCATCGATACGATGATCGTTTAAATTCCACTGAAACCCTCTGCTAGAACGGCGTTCAGGTTCTTGACCCGGCAACCACAAGCCTCGCAAACAGCACCAGCTGGACGAAAAGCAGCATGTACACCACTACCTGTACTCCATCCGAAATCAGGAAAATACCGATCACGAGAAACGTGTTTGCGAGTCCAACGCCCACCCCAAGGCCACTTGCGATTCCGGCATCGACAGACTCGATCGATCGGGCCCAGAGCGCACCCACGAGGAACGCGGCCACCGAAAGGTGGGCAAAGAAGTGATAGCCAGTTTGGATGGCCGGCCAGAACGTGAATACGAGATCCGGAGCGAAAACCGCCTCTAAGCCTGTGAAACCGAGACCAACCATTCCAAGAGCATAGAGCCGACTATGTGTTCCACCAGTTGCTTCACGCTGGTCGATCCAGACCACGGCGGCGACCAATAAGAGGAACAAGGCCAGTGCAGTCCCAAGATGGGCCAATTGGACGGCCGGAGTGTATCCGTCCGGAAATAGCGTCGCGAAGGTGACGGTAACCCCGCCGAGAACCACTTGAATTGGCAAAAGCATCGCTGCAAGCCAACCGGCCCAGGAAATACGGGTCCCTCGATATCGGTACCATAAAACGAGGGCATTTGTGATGATGATGAATCCCACGAGCATCGCGAAAAATCGGTGGAACCATTCGATAAACTGCGGGATCGACAGGCCGATCGGGGACAGTTGTCCGGCACAGCCAGGATAGGTGAAATTACAGGTTGCGCCGGCCCCGGCAGCGGCCGTGAACTCTCCAATTAATACCAGCAGGAACGTGAGTCCCGCTGTTCCCATCGCCACGCCACGTGCCCGCGAGACAATCGAACGGCCGGCCCGATGGAGTACCGTCCCATTCGTCGATCTATCCGTCAACGAGGCCATTGTCCCTTGTTATCGGAGCATCCCATTTAGATGTTCACGATACCGGCATTCGACGGGCCGAAGATTTTTGGTTGACTGCAGCCTGCATCTGGTATGAAACGGCGCGAGTTTCTGGCAACAGGGGCAGCGACCCTGGGCACCGCCATCGCGGGCTGTGCGAGTGGGGAGGGTCTCGGATACGACATCGCGATGGTTTCCAATGCCTTCGTTCCCGGTAACACGAGCCCAGTTCCGGAAGACGCGCCAGAGTGGGTGCCCTCCGAGGATCCAACACTCGAAGTCAGAATCGGAGACACTATAATCTGGGAAAACACCGATTCACGGATTCATACCGTGACAGCAGCGACAGTCGATCACGAAGAAGCCGAGGCGATGCTGGGGACTGACGAGGGCGACGAAGGCCATCATGAGACCGGGCCAACCCTCCCGTCAGCGGGGACCTTTTTTGCATCAGGGGACTTCGACGACGAATTAACGGCTGTCGAGTCGTTCTTCGAGAACGTCAGTGGTGGCGGAGCGATTCCACCGGGCAAACAATACGCACACACGTTTCACACCCCAGGCTGGTACCATTACTACTGTATTCCCCACGAGACAGCGGGAATGATGGGGAACGTCCATGTCCTCGACGTGTGAGGCGGCCGGTTCGGGTTTCACTTAAATGAGCGGCCGATAATACAAGAGTCCGAGTGCCGTGACGAACACGACAGTACCGATCCCATAGGTTTGACTCAGTGCAAACGCTGTCACGGCAGACCCGCTGCCAAAAATCGAAGTCACGATGGTGCCCAGAATCGGCCAACTACAGGACAGACACGAGAACAGCCCAAGCAGCCCAGGAACGGCCCCAGCTGCGGCGTCCAGGACTGTTGCGTAGACGAAATAGGCCAGCGTGAGATATCCGATGACCGTGTAGGGCTCAAGCACCAGTTTGAACAATTCGTTTTCGAAGAGAAGTGCCGGGGCATATCCAGGCGGCGGGGCCCAATTGAGATGCAAGGCGACTGATTCGGCTCCGGTTCCAAACAGCCCCCCGAAATATCCCAGAACGACGAAATACCCGAGAGCGATGGTACCGGCTCCCAGTCGTTTTTGCACCGGGCCCACAGGTCGATTGGTTTTGTAAACGGCCAATAGACTGGCATTGATCCACACAAATGGATAGATCAGAACGAGTGGATCAGTGATGATCGCATCAGTGGTCAGGACGTAGGACCCCACAAGACCGGTTTCGAGAAAGACGAGCCACAGAAAAAGCGTTCCCGTCGATAGATCGGGCCCGAAATCGAACTGCAACCCGACGGCGGGCACCTCAACCATGGAGAAGTGTTCCTTATCTCGCCTCAAGAACCTCCGTTTCACAGCAGGACCCACTCCTTTCTCAATCGGGTTGTGGAACCGCCACCGCACCCAGAACGAAGAAAAGGATGGCAAAACCGACGAGCACGAGTAATTCGGAGGTCGCTGGCGCCTGCTGATATGTTACCTGACGAACACCCCGTGCAAAGTAGGTGAGCGGAGAGAGTTCGATGAGTAGTGACCCCCATGCTGGAAGTTGGTCAGGTGCTACGAACGTATCCGAGAGAAACACGAGTGGTAATGCCACAGAATTGCTCGCCGCGATAACCCCATCACGTGAATCAGCGATCCGGCCGAGAATAGCACCAAGTCCCACGAACACCACAACGCCAGCGACGATGAAAGGAACGAGGAATAGTGAAAGAGTGATCTGAGCGTCGGTCAACGCCATGAGAACGGCCAGGACCAACCCGCTGGCCAGGAGAATAATACCCGTATTGACGATCGTATGAGCCCCGAGCCATTCAGCGCCGCTCAATGGGGTCGTCGCCAGTTTTTCGAACTGTCGCCGGTCTCGATACCGGGCGACAGTACTCCCAATCCGCGACAGCGGCGTAAACAATACAATGACAGCGAGATACCCTGGGACGTAATATCCCACGGGCCGAGCGAACAATCCAGCACCCGTCGGGTCGGTCTGGACAATGACGCCGAAAATCCCCACGAGGAGGAGCGGAAACCCGAACGTGAAGAAAATCGCTGTTCGTTGCCGAAGAAACGAGTGCCAGGAGGCCTTTGTTTCGGCCCAAATGCGAGAGAGCCTGTTCATGGGTCACTGTATGCCGATGATTTCCGGTATCCGGTCGCCGACCCCAATGAGTCGTTCCCTGTCAGTTGGAGGTAGGCATCTTCGAGGCTCGGTTCCGTCCAGGTAATCGACCCGTACCGAACCTCCAGTTCGTTTAATTGGGTCACAAATTGCCCGATCGTGTCCGGTTGGACGTTCCGTATTTGAAGTCCAGATGGTGATTGCTCAACGTCGCCCTCGAATTGCCCAATCTGGGCTTCTGAGAGTGTTTCTTCGGTTTCAATCCGGAGCACCGAGTCCCCGCCATACTGGTCGATGAGTGAGCCAGGGGATCCGCTTTCGACCAGTTCGCCGTCATCAAGCAACGCGACTCGATCACCGAGAGTGGCCGCTTCTGCCATATCGTGTGTTGTAAGAACAATCGTTGCCCCATTGTCCGATAGCGCGTCCAGCAGCGACCACACCGACCGCCTGCCGACTGGATCAATTCCGGTCGTCGGCTCGTCCAAAAAGAGGACCTCTGGATCGTTGATCAACGCACTCCCGACACAGACACGCCGTTTTTGGCCCCCAGAAAGGTTCACGTACCGGGTCTCTGATGCCGCAGTCAAGCCGACATCTGAGAGCACCTTGGACACTGCAAGTGACTGATCGTACAACCCCGCATAATACTCGAGCAGTTCACTCGCAGTCAACCGATCATGTGGCGCAAACGATTGGGGGAGCAGTCCGATTCGTGATGGGTCCGTGTCGTTCACCGGCGTCTCCAACACCGAGACCAACCCTTCATCCGGCTCTATCGTCCCGGTAAGCGCCCGGACTAGTGTCGTTTTCCCCGCCCCATTGGGCCCAACTAGAACGAAAATCTCACCAGAAGAGACGGAAATCGACACGTCGCTGAGAGCGACGGTGTCACCGTAGTCTTTGGAGACACCGTCAGCAGACACGGCCGGGGTCATAGGGCATGCTTGCCCTCCCCAGCAAAGAAGGTTCCTCCCGGAGCGGTTTGGGCCGTTGAACCGAACATCCCGAGAGATCTGACGGTTCGGGTACTTACATACGGAGCGGGCCGCAGGTGACCGCTATGGATCATCCCGCCGCGATGGCGTTTTTGCACCTCGTGTTTGCAGGCATTTGGACCGGCAGTGTCGTTTTCTTGACTTCCTCCCCGCCCTGAAGGGGCTTGCCGAGACGCGTAGCGTCTCGTTGCACCCGAAAACGCTTCGCGTTTTCGAGGACGAGTATTCCTCCGTGGGCAATCCAACCAGTCGATTACCCTGGCTGTGAACTTGCGGGTTCGCTGACACTGGTTTGGTCGAGCGACCACGACTGTTCCCCAAAACCGAGGGGTGTCCACTCGAGTTCATCCCACTCCCAGTACGCTCCGTCACAGGATTCGCCCCTTTCGCGTTCAGCAGACAGGGCAGCGGGCCGAGCCATCGGCCCAACCTCTGACTGCAACAAATTCCACGCCCCAGCAACATCACTATGTGCTTCTAAGCTACACTCGTGACACCGGAATTTGTCACCGTTCCGGTGAACATTGTCTGAGCCACATTCCGGACACTCGCTGCTCGAGTCCGCTTCACTCCCTTCCACAATGGAGAGGCCAACATCGCCAAGCGTGAGTGCAAGACGGTCAGTGAGTTGCCCATGGCTCCAACGCGTGGGTTTTCTCGTTCACCGATGCCGACCAGTGCGTGGACAACACGTCTCTGAAGTCGCCCACGTATACCGTGTCCACGTTCCGTTCGAGCAGCCATTCAGTGGCGTGCTTCACGGCAGCGTTCCGACTGTGGTCGCGCTTTCGGGTTCGCTCAGCGTACAAGCGCCGTATTCTCTGACTCGAATGCCTGTCCTCAGGGAGTTCCGCTTGCAGTTCAGCGACACGTTCCGAATATTGGTGGAACTGTTCGAACTCCGGGCGTGTGTGGTAGACCGCGGTGTCTCCAGTACTGGTGACGATAGTGAGGGTATTGTTAGCTCCTACGTCGATAGCAGCTGTATGCGTCGTGTTCTCGGAGTCGAGTGTATGAGTGAAGGCATCCAATTGCTGTGCTTCAAGTTCGTCTGGTTGTATGCGAACTGGATGCTTGACACGGAACACATCAGCCGTTTCGTCGTAGATAATTTCTAACCGGCTATCGTCGACGTTCCACTCTGGGTTACCACGAACTTCGAGTGTAAGAGTGTTGCGTACAATCAGAGAGCCTGCGAAGCTCAATATGAACACTCAGAGAACAGCCCATCCATAGACATGATTCAGAAGGACGTAGGTAAGAATGCCCAACGCGAGACTTATCGACCAGACCCAAACGGCAATCCGACCAATCTGTGGATGCCTGGTTTCGACCAATTCCGTGGGCGTATGGGTAATTCCAAGCAGGACCGCATACAGGACAACAGGCACCGCCACGATAGAGAGGAAAACGTGAATCCCCAGTAGCGCCCAGTACGCGTAGGTGACGAGTGTTGCGTAGTCTGCAAGGAACTGCCCCTGGCTGATCACGAACTGCTTCGTGAAACCGCCCGCCTGTTTCCAGACATAGAGGACGAGAAAGAGGAGGATGAGTCCAAACGATGTCATCATCGCAGCCTGATGTTTTCTGACTGCCCCACGTTTGATGAACCACCACCCGGATAGCAGAGCTCCCAAGGCTATCGTGTTGATCACCACGATAGCATCTCCAAATAGTATCGTCGTCTCCTCTGTGAGCGAAGGAACTGGGACGAATCCCGCAAAGGAACCAATGACCACAGCATAGCCAATGAGACTGAGAAAAATAGTGACTCTGGCCGGATGATCGCGGGTGTAGGCGATGAGCGTGGTATCAGTGGACATCGGATGGCTCTGTGAGTCGGTTTCGGAGTGGGATCGACTATTTTTGGTCCGGTTGCCAGACCCCCATGTGAGGATCCTGAAAGTGTTACCCTTCAAACTCGCCGTATGAGACACTGCCTGAATCGACGATCGAACCACTTTCCGGAACGTCTCTATCGGGGGGCATACTCCCTTCAGCCGGACCACCTGGATCTCCAACGACGATTCTGCCGATCATACCAACTGTTTTGTGCGGGATACAAAAATAATCGTAGGTCCCTTCCGTGTCAAAGGGAACCGCTTCGGTGGCCCCCTCCTGAGTCAGCACCCCCGTATCGAATTGGGGCCCACCCTCTGGGATTCGGGTGACATCCGATTCCTCATGGCTCTCGTAGTATGCCGTGGCCGAGTGAGAACCGCTATCGTTGTTGAAGGTAACTGTCGTTCCTGGCTCCACATGGAGCCCGATCGGATCGAAGTAATACTCCTGTCCTTCTGTGACCATATCGACAGTGACACCCTCCTCGTTCGACCCATCATCCTCAGGGCCGCCGCCACTGCAGCCGGCAAGCATACCGATCCCAGCGAGACCACCAACTGCTTCTAAGTATTGTCGTCTTTGCATACGTGATAATCTTCGACATGTTTGTGAAAACCCTTTATGGTAAGGGAGTCGAACCTGGGGCACGCCCTGCCGGTAGCGGTGATGAATTGTGATTCTCGCCCCCAAATCATAACAGTTCTATCCGGCCGATAGATCGATTTAATCCGGCCTGTCCGGTCCCTCCTCCGGCCGGACAGAACAACGGTTCGACTAGCTCAATCCTCCGGGTCATCGATAGCGAACAAATCAAGAGTATTGGCCCGGCGGGAAACATACACGGCAGCGAGTAGGAAAGCCGCGATAAGGAAGTCAAACCCGTGTTCGACAAAGTGATGTATCTCAGTGCTCACTCCGCTAAGAATTGTCGCCCCGCCCACGACCGATTTGAGCAGGAATAACACAAATCCGATTGCGACGAACAAATAGGGCGTCGAACGGCGCCGTCGGTACGCAAGCATGGCAAATGCCGCGAGGGGAACCGAAGCAAGTGTCGAGAATAGCAGGATGACAGCAAGTAATGGCTCGGCCATCCCGCTGGGCCCCCCTTCAGCAAGGACCATTGAAACTAATTCTCACACGGCCTGTGTAAGGGTATTCTGGCTTGAACGTCGAACGATAGCGCCGAAATATCGCCTAATCGATACTGGGTCGATACTCGTGGTTTCAAGTCCCCGGTTTCCAACGTTGCCTCTTGCCCCTAATATTGTGGTTGTATTCCGCAGCGATGTTCCGTTTTTCATTGAGATGAATCTGCTATAAACCAAATAATTCGGCAGTTTTTCGGGATATGTACCAGAAACCAATTTTAGTGTGACTGCATAGCATAAACCAACCATATGGTGGGCCTCAAACAAGTCGTCATCTCGGCCAGTGTCGGGTTGGTCCTGCTGGGGACCGCAGTCATGTTACTCCGAGCTCGAAAGGCCCAGTCTGTCATGACTGATGGTGGAATACAGGGTGCAACTGAAACGGGGTACGAACATCGCGAGAAACCCGCTGGAATCGTCCGTTGGTTGACGACGGTCGATCACAAGGACATCGGGCTTATGTACGGAGCCTATGCCTTCTTTGCGTTCGCCTGGGCGGGGGTGTCAGTGTTGATAATGCGGACCGAACTGTTGACACCGAACTCGACAATTATCAGCGCCAACTCGTACAACACGCTCCTTACGACTCACGGGACGACAATGTTAATCGTCTTTGGCACACCGATTCTCGCTGCGTTTGCGAATTATTTCTTACCACTGCTGCTCGGGGCGGACGACATGGCCTTCCCTCGTGTGAATGCGATCGCGTTCTGGTTACTTCCCCCTGGAGCAGTTCTCATCTGGTCCGGCTTTTTCATGCCAGTCATCGAGCCTTCAGCGACAACCTGGACGATGTATACACCACTATCCTCTCAATCCGCGAATGCGGGGGTCGATCTGTTTCTCCTCGGCCAACATCTCATCGGTGTGAGTGGCATTTTGAGCGGAATTAACTTCATTACGACCGTGTTCACCGAACGAACCGTCTCTTGGAAGGAAATGGATATCTTTTCCTGGACGATCCTCACCCAAGCGGGCCAGATCGTCTTTGCCTTTCCCATGCTCGGTGCCGCACTCATGATGCTGCTGATGGATCGAAACTTCGGGACGACCTTTTTCGCCATCGACGGCGGGTCACCGATCCTCTGGCAGCACCTCTTCTGGTTTTTCGGCCACCCGGAAGTCTACATCCTCATTCTGCCACCGATGGGAATTATCAGTCTCGTGATTCCACGCTTTTCCGGCAGGAAACTTTTCGGGTTCAAATTCGTCGTTTATTCGACACTTGCTATTGGAGTCCTCTCGTTTGGCGTCTGGGCCCACCATATGTTCACGACCGGAATTGACCCGCGGGTCCGCGCCAGCTTTATGGCGGTCACGTTAGCCATCGCTGTCCCAAGCGCAGTGAAGGCCTTCAATTGGATTACGACACTCTGGAACGGTCGTCTCAGGCTGAAAACGCCGATGCTGTTCGCCCTTGGATTTATCTTCAACTTCATTATCGGAGGCATTACAGGCGTGTTCCTTGGCTCGATCCCCGTAGACATCTATGTCCACGACACCTACTACATCGTCGGCCACTTCCACTACATGTTGATGGGAGGGGCGGTATTCGCGGTTTTCGCCGCGTTCTACTACTGGTTCCCACTTTTCACCGGCCGCCACTACGACGAGGTCACTGGTAAAATTCATTTCTGGTTCACATTTGTTGGGACCCAACTGACTTTCGTTGCAATGATGGTCATGGGCTGGGGCGGAATGCCACGACGGTACGCCACCTATCTTCCTCAATTCTTCAATATGCACGCCCTTTCCACGGTCGGGGCGTTCATCATTGCAATCGGGATGGTCATCGGGCTCATCAACGTGATCCTTTCCTGGTTGTACGGTGACCGAGTCCGTGACGGCGATCCGTGGGATCTCGAACGAGACGGGCTCAAGACGCCGGAATGGGACTGGTTCGAGAAAGAGCGGATTGAGCCACTTCCCGAGGGGGGACCCAAGCCGAACGGTAAAACGGACCAACCGGAGGACAACTCATGAGACACACATTACTTCGCCGACTACTTGCAGCACCCGTCATCGGAACTATCGCTGTCATGGTGTTCGCCGCTCCAGTCGCTGCTCAGTCGACAACCAGGGACCTCATTATGGGCGTCAACCGCCAGCTCATGATTCTCGCGGTGCCGATCGGCGTTTTCATGACGGTGCTGTTGTTGTATACCGTTCTCAAGTTCCGAAAGCGAGAGGAGCCAAAACCAACCGGTGAAAACAGGGCCCTCGAGATTTCCTGGACGGTCGCGACTGCTATCGTCCTCCTATTCGTCGGATTGGCGTCTTACCAGGTGATGGCCGATCCCGCCGTTACAGCGCCTCATTCCGTTGAAGAAGTCGAGGGCGATCCCGTCGAAGTTGATATCACCGGACAACAGTACCTCTGGCTCTTCGAATACCCTGAGCACAACGTGACGAAGCCGCGAACGATGGTTATTCCGGTCAACCAGACGGTCTTCATGCGAATCGAATCGAGAGACATGATCCACGCGGTCCACGTGCCCGGCTTAGCATTGAAATCCGACGCCATACCAGGGCAGGTAAATACGTTACAAACCACTGCCACTGAAGAAGGGACCTACACGCTCTTCTGTGCTGAGTACTGTGGGGAAGGTCATTCTCAAATGTTGGCCGAAGTTAAGGTAGTGAGTCAATCGGAATACCAGCAGTGGCTCGATGACCAAAAAGAGGAGGGTTAACGATGGCGACCCAAGAAACAGACGAAACGAATCACGCGCTGCCGGCCCCAGACGATTGGCCGAAAGCGTTTGGTGAGGCCTCGTGGTGGCCATTTGGAGTCGCAGCAGGGGTCACAAGCATCTATCTGGGATTCGGCTTATGGGTTTTGGCCAACGCCGGTTCGGCATTCGGACCTGCACTCCTGGGTCCGGGCTTGCTTCTCGGAGGAGGGGTTGTGTTCCTCGGGAGTCTCTACGGGTGGCTCTACCAGGGGTTCATCGCTCATTTCTGGGACCGAGAGGGCTCTGCAGGCAAGTTCCGGTGGGCCATGATACTGTTCCTGGGGACTGAAATTTTCACGTTCGGTGCCCTCTTTGTCTACTACTTCTTTATTCGTGCCGGGACCTGGCCACCAGGTGAACTTCCCCATCTCGTGAGTTCACTCGTCCTCATTAACACAGGTATCCTGGTCCTCAGTAGTTTCACCCTACACTTCGGCCATACGGCCCTTCGGGCGGGCAATCGGTCACGATACACCCGTCTCTTGGGCGCGACACTGTTCCTCGGGCTTGTCTTTCTGGCCGGCCAGGTCTACGAGTACTACCAGTTCGTTATCGAGGAGGGCTTTGGTCTTGCCAGCGGCACGTTCTTCAGCGCTTTCTTTGGCTTGACGGGACTGCACGGCCTCCACGTCGCACTCGGAGTGGTTCTTTTGGCCATATTGATGGTCCGGACGGTTATCGGCCAATATTCCGAGAAAAGACACACCTCGATAGCGACGGTTACGATGTATTGGCACTTCGTGGATGCCGTCTGGATCTTCCTCGTCCTCACGCTTTACGTCGGAGGGACCCTCTAATGACTGATCAAACGACAAATTCGGTTGGTGAGCAACCAGAAGCACAGGTGAGTACCGACAAGATTGGATCACCAACGAAAATCCATCGCGTAAGTCCCTGGCCGCCCTTCGTGGCAGTCGGATTCGCCGTCTCGGAAATCGGGATCGTGTTGAACCTGGTGTCACTCGCAATTGGGGGAATAGTCTTGTTTGGAGGGAGCGTCGCAGGGATTCTAACCGAGACGAAGTACGTGAAAAATCCCTGGCGGCCATTGGTCGTCCTCGGTGTGTTCTTCGTCGTGGCGGGTGCCTACATTTATGCCTCGCAAGTCCCCCAATTCGGACTCGAGAAGCTCTTTTCCGCCGGACGGGCAAACGCCATTGCCATGCGTGGCGAGGCGATACTCATCGCAGGGGGCCTGCTCGTTGCCGGGTCGATTCTTGGAACGCTCCTCAAGCCGCTTCAAACGGAGGCCTAATGGATGCCACGAGAAACCTGGGATCGGGAAACACTCTTGGACGTGGTCGTCAACGTCGTGCCGATCGGTATCTTACTCGTGTTCATCGGCCTGTTTCTGGTCGTGACCCCATGGGGGCTCGATCTGACACCGGCGTCCCTGGTGCAATTCGGTCTCGCGGTCTCGATGATCGTCCTGTTAGTGTACGTAACCTCCCTCACGGCCGAACGGATCTAAGTCCCGCTATAGACTCCGTTATCCGAGTACTAACACGAATCCGGCAGTGAACATAAGCAGCGCCAATACCCCAAGAACCAGTGCGATGAGTGTTTTCTGTTGCATGCTCTGTTATTATCGGTCGTCGAACCCCGTCGAAAAGCTCAACCAACCAAGTCCAGTCATGAACAGGATCGGCGGCACAATGATGACTGCCCACAGGGGGTTGAACCCGGCATAAAGTAACAAGGACACCTCCGTGAGACCGAGGGCCAAGAATGGCGCAATGAGCAGCCCGGATCGGTACCAACTTCGGCCGGTCGAGGGTGTTTCGTGGCTCATAATTGGACGTCTTCGGCGAGCATTCTGTCGACGAGGCGCGTAAAGTGACCGACCATCTGTCCCAACAGGGTTGGGTCTGCCTTCTGGACGAGCTCGATCAGATCCTTCGGACGGGACACCTCGAGGACGACCGGTTCCGATGTCGTGTATCGCTTTTCGACGACGTCCTGTTCGACGAGATGGTTCACGTGCCACTCGAGGGTACTGCGAGCCAGGCCCAATTCCTCCACCAGTTCGTTCGGTCGAGTTGGCCCTGACTCGAGAATAACTGCAGCGACCTCGCGGGTGGTTTCTCGCCGCAAAAGGGAGAGGGTGGACCGCTCCCACTCATCGTATTCGGTTGGGAAGAAATGGGACCTGCCATATAGATCGGCCTTGACCAGCACGTCCTCCGAGAGCAGTCGGTCGAGATGATACTGAACCTGCCCGGTCGCCAGATCACACGTTCGAACGATGCCATTGAAGTGGATCCCCGGTTTGGTCTGCACTGTGTCGGCGATCCGCGTTCTGGTGTTTCCCATAAGACTAATCCCCATTTTCTGAGGGCCTTCTTGATATGATCCTAATTACCAACCTACACAACATAAACTGTTGGGTCTCGGCGGGGCTCACATCCAGCGAACGATTTGGACAGAACCCTGACCCTCGAAGGTCGGATCCGACCTTGCAATCGCCCCGTCTGGTCTAGTACACGCGTCACAATTCCCCATACAATTATTTACCAACGCATATAACCACACTATGTAGGTCCAAATATGCAATTTGTACCCAAAAACCCGATTGAACCCATTATTTTAGCGTCTGATGGGGGATTTGCCCTTGAAGCCTGGCAGATCGGAGCCGTGGCGTTCGCCTTCGTGGGCGTAATTTTGCTCGTCACGTTCCTCCTCGAGCGGTGGGGGGTGGGGCTCCATGCATGAGGTTATTTCACGAGTCGAGCCCTCAGATTCATCGATTTTGCTTGGGGGTTTCATCGTGTTAAGTCTCCTGTTGACCGTCTCGTCGATCGGATTCGCGATCGGCATTTTCCTGGAAATGGAGACAATGGTACTCGGAGTCTTGCTCGCACTTTCGTTTGCGTCGCTGGGTGGTATGGTGCTTGCAGTTCATCGCCTCTTCTACCCCCATCGAATCGTCCTCGAACACGACGAGGAACTCTGGTAAGACAAATGTCATCGACTGATTCAACAGTAACTGGGGATAACGGAGGATCGAAAAACCTCCTCAGACGACGGATCGTGCAGGTATTCGGTGGCCTCGGGGTGGTGAGTTTCGCTGGTGCCCTTTTGGCACCACTCAAAAACTTGGGGATCGCTAGTGGTTCCTCTGACTCGGCGCTTCCTGGACAAGAACTCATCCTCGCCGAGGAGTACACACCTGACGGGGGCACAACAACGTTCGAAACTGGGGCCAACGTTACTGAAGACATGTTGTCAACTCCGGGATCGACCTTGGCGTATCCCTCTAATCACGTCGAAGAAAACGACTATCTCGTCCGAGTTCACCGCCTCCCACCGAACCAAATCGGTGGTCCAACGATAGAGGAAATGACCGCAAACGGATATGTCGCCTATTCCGCAGTGTGTACCCATCTTGGGTGTACAGTCGAATGGAAAACTGACGAGACAACGCCCACTGGGACCCCAACTGACCTTTGTAACTGTCATGGGAGTCAATTCGATCCTTATCAGGGTGCAGAAGTGGTCCATCCACCCGCCGATCGGGCTCTTCCCCAGATCGGTATCGAACTCGGTAACGAAGGAACACTTCAATTGAGTTCAGACTTCGAAGAACGTGTGGGACCATAACATGTCGGAGGGCAGTGAATCCCGCTTAGATCTCGATCGGCTGTTCGCCCGCTTCGAGAAGAAGGCATTCCCGCTCCATGGGAGTTTTCTCCTCGGGGAACTGGCCTTGTTCGCATTCACCGGCATCGTAGCGACAGGGATCTTCTTGGGCCTGTTCTACGAACCGAGTACGGCCACCGTCACGTTCGAAGGAGAGTCCCTGCCGGCCGCGTACGCGAGCGTGCTACAAATTAACAGCCTCTCGATCGGGTTGTTGGTTCGACGCATCCATCACTGGAGTGCACACATCATGTTGGCGACCATCGTCGTCCACATGGCTCGAGTGTACTTTACCGGCGCGTACCGGAAACCGCGGGACATCAATTGGGTCTTAGGGACTGGACTCCTGGGTTTGACGATACTCGCGGCCTTCCTGGGGTACCTCCTTCCATTCGACGAGTTCGCCGTTACGGCAACCAGTATCGGCTACGAAATCGCTACCTCGGTCCCCTGGGTCGGGGAGCACTTGGCGAACTTGCTCTTTGCCGGACCGTTCCCGAACTCACACACCGTGCCGCGGTTTTTCACCTTGCACGTGCTTATTATTCCTGTCCTTCTCGCCACCCTCATTGGTATCCATCTGTTGATTATAATGAAGGTCAAACACACCCAAGACCCGGGAGTCACGGGTCGGCTCAAATCACAGGCAAATGCTGTCAAAGAGGGGCTTGTGGGCATTCCCTTCTGGCCGGAGCAGGTCGTCTTGATGGCAGGCGTCTTCTTCGCGTATGCAACCGCAGTGACCCTGTTAGCCGCGTTCGTCCCGGTTCATCCAGTCGAACTCTACGGGCCTTCGGTGCCAGGAACGCCACAAGTGAAACCGGACTGGTACCTGCTCTGGATCTATGGTATCCTACGTGTCATGCCCCCGCTCGATATCGGGGTGTTTGGGGCAGCGATCAACGCCCGATTCATCGCCGGTGTTGTGGTTCCAGGAGCCATCGGCGGGATGCTCGCCTCAGTCCCGATCGTGGACACCATCGTCACGGGCGATTCCGTCAAGGACCCGAATGTGAGTCGCATCCAGCACCCATTCGATCGCCCGGGCCGAACTGCGATCGGGGTCGGTGCCCTAGTGTTTTTCGTCCTCGCAGGAATGGCGGGGTACTACACGGAAATCGGGCTTGGCACCAACACCATGCGGGGGCTCATGATCGCCGGCCCTATCCTCGTTGGAGGTATCACCTTCGGGGCCCTCAAACGAAGATTGAATACCTGACCGGTTACTCCAGGTCCCACTGGACGCCTGGGTTCGTCACCGCTCCGTTTGCTGCTGATCCGAAGTCCCGATGATATTTTGCCATGATGCCGTTCTCGTAGGTAGGTGTCGGATCGTGATCTTCCAGTCTGGCTTCGAGTTCGGCCGCTGTCAAGTCGACGGATAATTCGAGGGCGTCGATATCGATCGTCACGGAATCTCCGTCTTCGAGTGCAGCAATTGGACCCCCGACATACGCTTCTGGGGCGACGTGACCGATGGACAACCCTCGGGTCGCACCAGAGAACCGTCCATCAGTGAAAAGCGCCACGTCCTCGGCGTGACCTTGCCCGGCTACCGCCGACGTAACACCAAGCATCTCTCGCATACCGGGCCCGCCTCTGGGCCCCTCGTTCCTGATACAAATGACATCGCCAGATTCGACCCGACCCTCCTCCACGTATTTCATTGCCGGCTCCTCGGACTCGAAGACCCTGACAGGACCGTCATGCCGAAGATGATCTTCTCCTGTGATCTTGATTACGGCGCCATTTGGAGCGAGATTGCCCGTCAAAATACGGATGGCACCGCGTTCGTGTATCGGGTCTTCGACTGGATGGAGAAAGTGAGCGTCAAGATCAGCAACAGCGGGCGGGTCCAATCGGTCAAGTTCCGACGCAAGTGAATCTCCGGTCACCGTTTCGGCGTCGCCATGAAGCAGGCCTGCCTGGAGTAATTCGTTGAGAACCACGGGGACACCACCGATTTCGTGCAAATCGTTCATGACTTTGGACCCCCCGGGTTGGAGGTGTGCAATTTTCGGTGTCCGTTGGCTGATTTCGTTGAATGTCTGTATGTCCAGATCCACCCCAGCTTCGGCAGCCATCGCGAGCAGGTGCAACACGGCGTTGGTCGACCCACCAACTGCCACCTGAAGGGCGATGGCGTTCTCGAAGGACTCCCTGGTCAGGAAATCCGAGGGTCGCCGCCGTTCTGTGACCGCCTCGACGGCGATCCGTCCAGCCCGTTCTGCCTCCTCGTATCGGGCTTCCTGTTCTGCTGGGGGCGAAGCCGAACCGAGTGGAGCAAAACCTAGCGTCTCGGCGACTGAAGCCATCGTATTGGCGGTAAACATGCCACCACAGGCCCCTGGGCCCGGACACGCCACCCGCTCCATCTGGTCCAATTCTTCGGGTTTCATGTCACCCGTTGCGACCGCACCCACCCCTTCGAACATGTTTTGGATCGTGATTTCCCGGCCCTCATGTTGCCCTGGCATGATCGAACCCCCATAGAGGAAGACCGAGGGAAGGTCGGTCCTGATGGAGGCCATCATCATGCCCGGCATGTTCTTATCACATCCACCAAGCGTGATCAGACCGTCCATTCGTTCGCCAAAGGCGACGAGTTCGACCGAATCCGCAATCACCTCTCGGGAGATTAACGACGCCTTCATGCCCTCAGTTCCCATCGAGATGGCATCCGAAATGGTGATCGTCCCGAATTCGATCGGCATTCCCCCAGCTTCGTCGACGGCGTCATAGGCCCGCTCAGAGACCGTATCGAGGTGGACGTTACACGGCGTTATATCCGCAGCGGGGTTGGCCAGGCCGATCAATGGCGAGGCGAGATCGTCGTCGTTGTAGTCCATCGCCCGAAACATTGCTCGATGTGGGGCTCTGTCTGCCCCTTGCACGACCTCGTTGCTCGGCAAGTCCGGGTCTTTGTCGTACTCGAAAAGTGACCGGTCCTTGTCCTGGTCAGTCATACCAAATCAAAGCCGGGACCGGACTTAAGTCCCGGCGTTTGGGACGATGACGCCAGGGCTGGGCCTGCGCTGCTGAAAGTAGAACAACCTCAATGCCCGGAGGACGGCTCTCCCGCGTCAGCGATTCGGTCGTCGTACTTCCCCAGGGCCTCGCCGAGTGCAGCGCCTGCATTGATGTCCAGCGCCTCAGAAAATGCAAGAAGGGCAAACAACACGTCTCCTATCTCGTCGGACTTGACCTCGAGCTCTGTTGGAGCAGACCCGTAGTCCGTCGATTCAGCCGCGTCTTTTGCGACTTCACCTACCTCAGAGATGAGGTCCAGGAGCCTGTAAGCAGGCGGAGCTTCCATTCCTTCCGCTTCAATAAACGCAGCCACTTGCTCTTGTTCCTCCATGCCAGCAATGCAAGTGGAACCAAGAAAATCGTTCGGGCAGAAGAAATCAACGCGGGTTCCCGGTCCCACGTTGAAATTACCGCCCGGGTGTATCTCTCAGACAGAGCCTATCCTGGTCGGTTTATTACCGTTCTTTCAAGTCACCTTCTCCCCCCTAAAGGGCGGAGCTTGTCGGTGGACTCCCGTACTGGCCGACCCTATGAGATCCGGAGATCCGTGATAAAATGACCGTATTACTGCCCCCTTCCCATCCTTCCGAGTATTTGTGGCTCAATCAGTGGGTTCAGCTTTCTGTCTCTTGGGTTGAAGAGGATTACTTCAGGATGATTTTTAGTAGTTGCTTCCGTGGTAATAGTGAGTTTATTTCAAACATCAATGTCGGTAGTATTCTATCGATCGAGGTTTGACAGGATGTAATGGAAACTCCGATTCCAACAGTTTTCACACAAAATGCGTTAAAATTCTTCTTTCAGTTCGTCCCGCCGGTACCGGTCGCTGAGTTCGTAGCCGGAAACGTTCCCTTTAGTGCCAACCGAGAACACGTAGCGGCCGAGGATATCTTGGGTGTCCGGGACGGCTTCCCGTTCAAGGACTTCGAGAACGACCCGCCAGCCCGCATCATTCGATTCAATCTTAATGACATCCTCTACCTGATGGTCAAGAAGTTGATCAGCAGCATCGATCACTATCTGACGCGCCTCATTCAGGTCTATTCGCTCTGACTCTGTCGACCCATCCTCGGTTGGGCCCGAAACAGTTTGTCCAGAATCGAGTTCGTTGCTGTTGGCTGTGGATTCCTCCCACGAACGTTCTGTTTCGGCCGACTCGTTCTCCGATGGAGTTTCAGTCATTGGTGTGTTGTTAGTGCCCTAACAACTAAGGCTAACGGTCATTCTGACAATTCCTGCGCTTCGAGGATATTTTCAACCTGTTCTCGAAGGTCTGATAATTCGTCTTGCTGTGCGACTTTTGAGGCCAATACGTCGACACAGATCTCACGGAACGTTTCCATGTCCTTTCGGTCGACTTCCGCGAGTCCTTCGGCAGCCATAATCTCAGCCCGCGTCCCGACATTGATTTCTAGAATGCCTCTCAGTTCCCGGAAGATATCGACGATCGATTCAATCTCCGATTGCGATAAGTCTTCGTCCACGTGTTTGCTGACGATCTTCATTTCCGTTTCAAAATCATAGAAATCCATATAGACCCCCACCAACCGGTCGAGCAGTGCGTCCTGTGGTTCGTGAACGCCTGCGTATTCGACGGAATTTGACGTGAGGATCGCTCGAAACTCCGGATGGACTTCAACGAATCGCGATTCACCTCGTTTGCCGGGTAGTTCGAGCACGCCTTCCTCAAAGACCGACAACAGGACGTTGTTCGCGACAGGTTTCGTCCGTGAAAATTCGTTGTAAACAAGCGTACCGCCCTCTTTTACCGCGAGTGTGAGGGGATTGTCAACCCATCGGTCGCGAATGATATCCTTGCTCTTAATGACATTGTGAATGTACTTGTCCCGTTCAGAGTACCGCTCTTCTTGAGCGTATTCCCCGACAAGGTCGTTCGTATTCAATTCAGCGTCCCCGTTGATCCAGACTACTGGGCGGTCCAGTTCCCGGGCAACCTCAATAGCTAGGGCTGTCTTTCCACAACCAGTCGGGCCTATGAGATGAATGGGATGGTTCGCCTCGATCCACCGATGAAGTCGTCGTTTCAGTTGTTGAATTTCGTCGGTTTCGACGAACGGCTGCTCGGCGATGGCGACAGATTCGGACAAATCCGATTGCTGGAGGTCCTGGGTTTCGTTATTGACCGCCTGGCTCATTCTCTGCAGTTCTTTTTCTTGGCGTGTGTGTTGTTTCTCCGATTGTGAAGTTCTGATTTGCGAGCCTCGAACCTTCCGGTCGTCGGTCCCTCCGTTTTGAGTCATTCTTCTTTGGGGCGAAGGGGAACATCTTCGCCGTATTCGTCACGATATTTTTCAATTGTCAGGTCGTGGGTTTGAAGATGCGGTTCTGTGATTGCCTTGAAGTACTCGCCACATATCTTGCACATGACCATATCTTCAGGCTCCGCTTCGGACGATTCAACATTTTCTTCCGCCGCTTCGACGTCTTCTTCCTCATATTCATTTTCTTCGACCGGCTCGGTCGTTTCTTTCGTCTCAGAATCTTCCTCGACATCAGGGGCTTTGGATGAGGATCTGGGTGACTCCTGTTCTGCTTCCGACTCCGATTTGTCGGTCACTTCCCCCTCCGTGACCGATTCGACTTCGGAACTGGCTTCGGAATCCGTCGTGGTACTTGGTTCGCCCTCGGATTCTTCCGCTCTTTCCGGTTCACGTTCGGCCTCCGTACCCGTCTCAGGTAAGTCGAACCCGTAGAACGTCTTGGTGTACCCCTCGAACGCTGCGAGTGATTCGGCCGTTTGGGCTTCGAATTCTTCGACTGCGTCAAAGAATGCCTCCACATCTTCATTTTGGAACCTCCGTGCGAATTCCGCTAATTCATCGGCTTCGGTGTCGATTTCCCCTTCGACGGAATCGACTGATGTCCTGAACGCATCAACATAGTCGCCGAACGAATCCTCAGCATCGTTGTACTCTTGCTCCAAGGCCTGAATCGCGTCTATCATCGCTCCAATATCTTTTATCTCCTCCACGTCAGCCATAAACCTCGGGCCGTAGTCATTGTAAGCCCCCACCTTCGTTTCTACGTCCTCACGATGAGTTTCAATCTTCTTCTGAAAGGTTTCTCCATACCCTTCGAATTCTTTTCCAGCACGGGAAAATGCCGTTTGCATATCGGCGATTGCGGACAGAAAGCCTTGAACGGAAAGCAGGTTTTCCACGTCACCTTGGAACTCTTCGTTGTATTCTTCGAATTCGTCCTGGCAGTCTTGGAGGTCCTGCCGCTGGGTAATAATTGATTCCCGAAAAGCGTCTACGTCGCCCGTGAAGGAGTTTCGATAGTCTGCGAATGCGTCTTCTGTCGTCTCAAAGTACCGTCGCGTCGATTCGAACTCCGCGTGTAAATCGGAAACATCCCATTTTCGGTCGCTGTCTTTTTCGAACCGGTTCACGAATTTCTCGAACTCTTCGGCCACTGCATCGAAAGAATCGAGTTTGGTATTTACGCTCATGGTGTGTTATGAACAAAAACCGGTAGTTGATGGTCGATACCTCCGTTGAACCTATGACCGGTTAGGCTTCCGCTCCGGCCGTCAGTTCGGCTTGTTCGATTTTTGCTATCTCTTCGGCATAGTGGAGGAACGTATCTACTGACGCCGCCACCACGCGTGCCTCGACGGTCAGAATCTCGATGCCTACCAGCGAAACTCTCGCCCAAATATCCACAACAACTCCTTTGTCGAGGACCCTGTCAAGCACTTCTGCAAGACTCGAACTGTCGGGTTGTGCCATTGTTTTTTTACTCCCCTTCCATCTGCAAATTTGGCTCCTATTCGTAAATACATCAGTATAATATCACTGCTCGTTTCATCGGCCATATCGTCGGTCGTAACTACGCATGTACTCGAAGATGGCACTATGGGGTTGGATATACAACCCCAAACTGAGGGCAAATACCATTTGGGACAATGACAACAAGTGCCGTCAGTCTAATAGAGCGGGAGTACCCGGGCTTCGAGCGATTGCCAAACGAAGTGGAAGACTTCTTTGCTGAGACCAGGGGCCAATCATTATTAGTCACCGGTGCGCCGGGAACAGGGAAGACACTATTCACCCTTCGTGTACTCGATTCGCTTGCAAGAGGTCCGGATGAAGCATTGTATGTCTCATCCCGAATCGACGAGGACGCCATTCACCGGTTATACCTCGATGAGTACACTTCGCTCGACAGGACAAACGTACTTGACCTGTCCCGGGGACCATTCGACACGCCATTGAACGTCGATTTTCCGTTTGACGATCTCTCCAGAGACACGTTTCTCGACTGGGTCCGGACGGTCAGTGATGTGAGTCATGGTTTCGCCCTCGCTTTCGACAGTTGGAAATTGATACAGGAGTCGTTGGGTCCCCCGGCCCGAGAACGGGGTAAGGACGAGGGACTTGTGGACAGACTGGCAGCCTTGGCTCGGCAAGAAGGAATCGATCTGGTACTGGTCGCAGAGAGCAAGAGCGCGAGCGCTCTTGAGTATATCTCTGACGGGGTTGTCCGTCTCCTGGTGAAAGAAAATAATGCTGGACAAACCTTACGAACGCTCCTCCTCGAAAAACTTCGAGGGGTTCATATTGGCAATCGATCAAAGCCCTTCACCCTAAGTGGTGGGAAATATCGCAGTTGCTCTCCTGTTCGAATCGAAGAGATCCGGGCAGGGCCTGACGCTGGACAATGGGAGCCGACATCGGGCACGAGATCGACGTTTGCCACGGGGATCGAAACGCTTGACGACCTGCTTACGAACGGTTACAATCGTGGAAGCCTCGTCCACGTCGAACTCGGGCCAGATTTGCCCCGCGATGCGTGGACACTCGTAGTCATACCAACGATCAGAAACTTTCTCGCCAAGGAACGGGGGGTCGCAGTCGTTCCGCCTCGAGAGAGTAGCCCGGGGTTGCTTCATAGTGATTTGAGTGCCGCCGTCTCACCAGATGTCTTCGAGGAAAAATGCACTGTGTTTGAGCCGTCAATGGACGTTTCAGCCATTGAAGGCGAGCCAAACGAGGAATTTGGGTGGCCAGTTTATCAGACCAAATTGGAGGGTGGAAAAACCAAGCTGCACAAGGGTGATTCGAAGATCGGACACGACGTGGGAGATAGCCGAGGAATAACCATACAGACGTTTTTGCAAGAAATCGAGAAAATCCGGCCTTCGGATGATGGGCCAGTCTTGCATGTCCTTGATACGGAAGCGATGGAAAGTAGAATCAAGTCCCGCTTAGGCGACTTGGCACGATACATCGCCCTCCACAACGATTTGGCCCTTTTTATCACGAAACCTGGCAGCGAACTCCAGACGGGAACAGATCGCGTGGCAGATGTCCATCTACGGCTCGAACGGCAAGAGGGAACAATTGTACTTTCCGGAAGGAACCCTGTCACGCCACTGCTCAGTGTCGGAGTCGACACCAAAAAATCAGTTCCAAGGGTGGTCCTCGTGGAGATGGTCTAAAACGGGTGACCGGTCCAAAAATCAAAGAGAGACTCATGACGAACGTGTACGCCTACGGCATTATCGAACAGGAAGACCTTGAGTTGGTCGTTGAAGCTGTAGCAGGGGCATCACGCGTGTACACGGTTGACTACAAGACACTCTCCGCGGTCGTTTCGCCTATTGATACAAAAGACCCGGAGCGGACCGATACGGATGTCAACCGGCATAACGAGGTGCTTCGAACTGTCATGGAACATGGCGATGGGCGGACTGTTGTTCCAATGAGCTTCGGTATGGCATTTAAAAATGAACGAACGCTCAAAGGCGTTATGCGGGGGGCAAGACGTGCCTTTCGCAAGGCATTGAACGATATCGAGGGAACAGTCGAACTGGGCGTCAAACTCATCGCGAGTGATTCGGCCGATCTCAACGGAGAAGCTATCCGCGATGATGTTGGAGACCGCCTTGGGCCTCATTATGTAAGCGAAACTGACAATGATCTGTTCAGTGAGAGACTCCTCCTAAATAAGTCGTATCTCGTGGAGAGAGACGGACGGGACGCATTCGACGATGCTATCGACAAGATTGAAGCTGAGTACGAAGACGTACTTACCGTCCAATACACCGGACCCTGGGCCCCCTACAACTTCGTAGACATCCATATTGGAGCCAACAAGGGAGGTAGATAAGTATGCTACTGGTCGACGACCTTCTAATTCGACCATTCATCTCCATCTTGGAAACCCTCCAGACCCTCGCGCTCAAAGAGATGTATGATATCGAATCCATTCAAGACGACCTCAAGGAAAATCAGCTCTTGTACGAACTTGGCGAGCGGACAAAAGCAGAGTACGAACAGCAGAAGGCTGAACTCGAGTCCGAACTCAAGATAGCCGAGTCGATTCAGAAACAAATGAATGGCCGGATCGAGGTGAAACGATGATACCTTTCGATGACGACCCCAATGGAATGGATCGTTCCGGAACGAACAACGGGGTTGATGGCCTGCTAGACGCCCTTCGAACGATCTTCGGATCTCTTTCGAAAATTGAGGCAGAAGGTGGACATCGGAAAGGGGAAGGTCACATCGATCAGAACTGGAGAAGTGTCGATTATCGTTACGATGTCTCTATCGGCCTCAGCGAATTCTCAGACGATTTTACCGAAGACGATCATCGGGGAAAGGAGCC
Source organism: Halodesulfurarchaeum sp. (assembly GCF_036626455.1). Classification (NCBI taxonomy): domain Archaea; kingdom Methanobacteriati; phylum Methanobacteriota; class Halobacteria; order Halobacteriales; family Halobacteriaceae; genus Halodesulfurarchaeum; species Halodesulfurarchaeum sp. The sequence continues at coordinate 25,096 of NZ_JAZKRK010000006.1, forward strand.
CCCGAAAACGATCCGCTTTGAACCAGAATCGGCCGACAAGAGCTACGTTATCCGAGTGGACGAGACCGGTGACAAGATTCGCGTCTTCGCCGACCTACCTGGGACCGCAGAGAGGGACATTGACGTCTCCGTTACAGACGACGGGAATCTGCTGGAACTGACCGTCGAGGACGAAGTCGTCGAGTCCGTCCCTCTCAACTGGGACGAAACCACTTTGGTGGATGTCAGTTTCACCAATAAAATTTTGGAGGTTACCATGGAGAAAAACCATGACTCGTAAAAACGACAAGCGGGACCGCAAACAGGCTCGTGCAATTCGAAAAGCATCGGCGAACCGTAAGAAGGCACGACAAAAATTGCTCCAGCAACGGAAGAAATTAGCACGCCGTCGCCGGGAAAATCGAAAAAAGTCGGCTGAAAACCGAGACCAAGAGCAGAAAGATGAAGCAAACCCTACGGCCCGGTCGACGGTTCCAGACCAAAAATCGAACGCTGAGAACGCAGCTCGAAACTCTAATTCCACGGTTCCAAAAAAACCCAAACACTCCAGATCACCAGTGGAAAAGCGGTTATACGGGACCAAACTCCGGGAAGCCGGCGAAGGTACGGATCCATTCTCAAGTGACGCCCATAAGGAAGACGAAATGGATAGCGGTGAGACGTCATGAGCGATCCAAAACCGACACGAACACAGGGAGACCTTGCCGAATTGGTGGAAACACTGCTCGACAAAGGGGTCGTCATAAACGCCGATATCGTCGTGACAGTCGGCGACACTGAATTGCTGGGGGTGCAACTCCGAGCGGCGCTCGCCTCATTCGAGACAGCCGCGAAGTATGGTCTGGAGTTCCCCGCGGGAACGAATATGAAACGGGTTCAGAAGGAAGCTGACGTCGAACCTCTTGAGGACGACGAAACGAGGCCAGCCAGACCCCTATCAGATACAAACGAAGGTGACTGAGCAATGGAACTCGCTGTTGAGGACACTAACGGTGCCCATTCGGGGCTGGTAGGGCTGGTCTTGACGGTGGTCGAACTGCTTGCAGAAGCGATGGAGAAAGAAGCTATCCGACGGATGGAATCTGGCGAACTGACCGACGAAGAGATTGAACGCCTCGGCCGAACCATCAAATCACTGTGGGAAGAGATTGACCGACTGAAAGAAGAAGAAGGCGTCGAGGAGCAAGTTGATGATCTCCGCGGTGATCTGGATTCCTTAATTGATGACGCTGTTCGAGACCTCGAAACGTCAGGTGGAAGGCGCCAGCGAAGCGGAATACGGGAGGATCCCATCAATGACTGAAAACGATCAATACGTGTACTGTCTCGTCGATACTTCCGATGATTGCGATCTATCAATAAACGATACCGGGATGAATGGCGAACCAGTCGAGGTTGTTGATGTGGGCGGGGTCGGAATAGTCACACACACTACCGACGGATTGTATGACTCGGATAATTTGGATCAAATTCAGCAGTGGTTGCTTGATCATCAGTCGGTCGTAGATTCTGCTGGAGAAACGTATGGAACGCCGCTGCCATTACAATTCGACACAGTGTTTGAGGGAGGGATGGCGGCTGTAGAGGACTGGGTCTCCACTCATCACCAAGAAATCATTGAACACCTCAACTCTCTTGCCGGACACTGGGAATACCGAGTTCACTTACTTTGGGACGACGGGGCGTTCGAATCGACGGTAACTGAGGAAGACGGAAGACTAAAGCATCTCGCTCGTCGGAAGGAGGAAGCTACCGCAGGTAAAAGTTACATGATCGAGAAACAGTACGATCAACGATTGCGCGAGCGAAGACAGGAGCGGAAAAGCGAGCTTGTTAAAACCCTGATCAACGCGGTAGAACCAATCGCGGTGAATTACTTCGAAATGGATGACAGTGGATCCCTCATTACGGAGAGCCACAAAGAGGAACGTAATCGAGTGACCCGATTAGGGGTACTCACTCATAGGGACGACGAGCAGGCGCTCGGCGAAAGACTCGACGATGTCGCTGCGATCGATGGAGTGACAATCCGATTCACTGGACCGTGGCCTCCCTACGGATTCACACCGGAATTCGAATAAGGAGTGACTATGCAACCGGAGAAGAATCAGGACCATGCGCTCGTTGAACTGGTAGATGTGCTACTTCGTGAAGGGGCGGTGTTGCAGGCCGATGTGGTCGTAACCGTCGCCGACGTGCCGTTGATCGGCATTAACCTCCAAGCCGCTATCGCCGGAATGGCAACCATGACCGAGTACGGTCTCTTGCGGGAATTCGACACAGCAGTTCGAAAGCGACCAAAAACACAGCGGGACCGAAATAAAACCACGGGTAATATGGAGTCAAAGAAACATCAGCTCCGTCCAAGGGAAGATTAACAATCGGTAGAATGAAATCATCTAGCGTCGATCTGGGATTGCTCAATGACGGATTTCTCGACACGTTCGATCTTCCAATCCAGATAGCGATCATGAACGGTAGCGGTACGATTGTCGCAACAGACGACAACTGGCAGTCGTGCCCGAATAGCAATCCGATATGGATGGATGCGATTTCCCCAAAAACCGATTTACTCGCTGTTCTTGGGGATCTAGACGGTCGACACGCCAATGAAATTCGGAAGGGGATCAGCGAAATACTTTCGGGCGGCCAAGAAACATTCGAATCTCAATATTCATTCGATACCGAAAGTGGGATTCGGTGGTTCCGCCTGGCGGTCGGATCTTTGGGAGCAGGTGGCGAACAGTTAGTGAAAATCGTGCAGTTAGAGATTACCAAACAAAAACGGTTACAGAGAAGAATTCAACACCATCTTGCCAGTCAGGACCGGCTGATTACGGAGGCTCCATTCCCAATTTTTACCATTGACGGTGACTGGCAAATTCGTAAGATGAACGATCCGGCTGCAGAACTGGTTGGAGTGGAGAAACCTAGTGATTTGCGAGGGCAGGGTATCATGGAACTTGTTCATCCTGAAGATGAAGAATCGGTTCGTGATCGATTGAATCGACTTCTTGAAGGGGTGCCAATTGGACCAGGAACGAACACACTTCTCGGACTGGACGGCATCCAACGGACTTTCGTGTGGGCTGCAGTTCCGTTTGTCAGAAATGGCAACACGAGATTACTGGTGTTTGGAAACGAGGTTCCACATTTCAAAGACCGAGTGCGATCCTCCCAACAATTCCAAAAAGCTTCAAGAGATTTTATCAATGCAGAAACACCTGCTGAAGTGATTGGCGATCTCAAACGAAAGCAGGCCCTCATTGCTGCCCAATCAGTGGAACTCACGTTTCGGATCTCAGACCATGAATGCCTGTTTTCCAGGATGGCAGATATCTTAGAAGGTCAAATTAGATTCGAGAAACACATAGAACGGGAGAGCAATACAAAGATTTTTATCACTATTTACGATGTTGATCCAGAGACTGTTAGAGATCTTCCCGCTCACATTGATTCTATACATACGATTGATATTCTCCGCCAACGGGGCGCCAACAAGATTTCCGCCCGTATCAGTATATCCGAGCCGTTTCTCGGAACGGTGGTCTCAAAGTGGGGTGGGATGGTGGCAGAGATTACGACAGAGCAATCTTCGTGTCGGGTCGTGGCCACTGTTCCGGATATCGACATTGTCCCATCGATTAAATCATCCTTGGATGAGCACTTTCCAACAACTCAACTAGTATCAAAACGACCGTTAGAGAACGAAAAGGAGATAGTAAGTGATCGAATATCATTTAAGGACAAACTGACAGAACGACAACTCGAGGTTTTCCAAACGGCCTATCATGCCGGATACTTTGAGTCTCCGCGGGCAAAAAAAGGAGAGGAAATCGCCAGAATTCTTGACATAACATCTCAGGCGTTTTATCAACACATCAGGACGATTCAACGAAAGTTCGCCAATACAGTGTTCGGCAAGTAACCTACTGAAGATCGAATTTTAAAACCACTGAAGTATATATTTTATTTCATAATTATAGACCGTTTGTGCCGTAGTTGTTGGCACGCCAACTTAATTTTTAAACCAACAAAAATAAATCCTGTTAACTATTATCATAATATGGTATGGACTCTGAAAAAGAGTCTGCCCTTTCAGATTTACTTGATGCAGATAACGGGGGGACTGAGAACATACTCGCATTCAAAAATTCCGAACTTGCTCGAATAGGGGATCCTGACACTCAATTTGATATGCAAAATACCGAGGAGACCCTCTTGGGCAACAATCAATACAATCAGTCGAACGCAATAGTTTCATATCTCACAAAGGGTTGCATACATGATGAGATTCTCAAAACGCATCTTGACGACCTTTTACTTGTCTTGATCGCTACCCGGGAGGGTGCTTGTGGGAAGACATTGCGGTCCGACCTGTTTTCAATCGGATACGAAATAAGCCCTGGGACACTCTATCCACATCTTCACGCCCTCGAAGATGACGGAGTGCTGACGATGCATGAAGGAGTCAAAATAAAAGAGTTTAAACTTTCCGATAGGGATGAAGTTCACGATCGACTGGAAAAAAGAGTTAGCAACCTTATCAGGCTATCTATCGTCTTCAACGTTGCCAATTCATGCCTCTGAGTGAGGAATACCGAAATTAGGTCTTTCGAATGGCCGGTTTGAAAATTGAGGCCTCGGCAAGCGATGGTGTAAATTAGTTCCGTAAATCTTGTTAAAATGTACAAAGTCCGGAAATTGGGAATCGTAAGAGAGATTTTACATCGATCGAGTCATTTACAACGCCGTTGAAGGGACCCCGACATAAAATATGGGCCTCGAACTCAGCAGTTGACGCCCATACAGACACACGTCGCTCAATGCTACGCTATACTGTGTTTCGGCTACAGCCACTGGCCATCTGGCTCCAATGTTCGCTACTTTTCGTATTCACCTAGTCTTATTCTTCTCCTTGATCCCGGGTGATCGTCCTTTGTTGTTGCATGTTGCCGTAGGCAGAAGATGGATCGGTTAGCAACAGACGAGAATCCCAGGCGATGACTGTACTGGGAACCCTGGAGAGCGAAGTAGCCGAGTCAAATCATGACTGAGACGTCTGATAGAGGAGATCGTACTGATGGGCAACGTAGGTCAGTTCTCCAGCAGCCAATTGCTCCCGTCGGGTCTCAATCCAGTCTTCAGCCTCCGCTACCTCGGAATCCACCAGGACGGTCTCGACGAACCCAAGGATGGACGCCAAAAAATACGCCTCATCGGCGGGATATGTGTCTCCGTCTGGGCGGAGGACCCAGTCAGACCCTGCCATTGCAAGCAAGTCGCCGGCCCGACGACGACAGGCGTCAGCGAGGTGCCGACCGGCCTGAACATCCCGTCCGGGTTCCAAGTCGATCGCCGCGTGATACGCTTGTTCGACGGCCCGATCTGCTGGATGATCGGGCTGGAAAATCGTTCCAGCGTCAAAGGTGATCGGGAGGTATGCAAGCCCACCGGGGGTCAGCGCTGACTCGACACGCGAGAGTAACGTCGAAACCGGAACGAGATCGGCAAAGGCCTGAGCAACGAGCAGGTCGATACCATCCATGTCCTCGAGCATCGTCATCGCATCGCCGGTATCATAGGTGACCGAGAGGTTCTCGACAGTAAATCCACACTCTTGTTCTGTGACCGTATAGCCCGCCCGGCGAAATTCTGCCGGTCGCACCGCACGGCCGAACTCGACGACCCCGCAATCGTTGTCGATACCCCGATATGTGCCCGCGTCGATTCCCCATTCCAGCAACTTCGAAACAATCGTTCCCGTCCCACAACCGAGGTCAACAATACGAGGGTCCGGCCCGAGAGCGGACAACAGACGGTCCCGAACTCGAAGCGACCGCGCACGATTGTCCAGTGACCGTTTGGATTCCAGATATCGGGTCTCAGTGTGATTCATCCATCGAGCCGTCGTAAGTGGCCGGCCCAAGAGACATCGTCTTCCCACATCCGAATTCGGAGGTGATCTGGGTTCGGATCAGTCAACGCTTGCTCGACGCGGTCCCCAAACAATCGGGCGAAATGCTCGACGCTCGGATTTACCCCCTCGAACTCCGGAAGGTCGTTGAGTAACGCATCTTGATAGCGGTCCTCGAGATCATCGAGGATCGACTCGACGTCGTCGATGTTCACCAAATAGCCATACTCTCCAAGTTCAGGGCCAGCAAAACGAACTTCGACCGTGAAGTCATGGCTATGGACGTCCCCCTCTGAACCGGGTTCAGGCACCGTGAGGAAGTGTTGTGCGATGAATGTACGACTGACGGTCAGTTCGTAGGTATTGACTGTCATGAGTTTGTGTCCGTTTCAGTAGCAGTATCCCAAGCGGTTGTTTGTGAAAATGATCGCATCCGCTTCATGTCGGCATCGAGGAATCTCATTGGTAGGTAAGCAGCACCTGGAGTGTATCTTCGGGGTGGTCTTCAATAAGTCGATACCCCTTGGCCGCGTTTTCGAACGGGATCCGATGCGTGACGAGCGAATCAACAGGTAGCTCCTTCAGATTCTGGAGGGTTACCGCTGACCGGCGATCAAACGTCCAGCGACCGCGAAGTGATGGTGCGAGTGTACTCACCTGACTGGATTGTATCGAAATCCGGTCCCGATGGAAATCCCCGCCGAGATCGAGGGTGGTTGGCTTGGTCCCATACCAGGATCCAACAACAAGACGGCTATCGTAGCCTGCAAGATTAAGTGCCTGGTCGAGCGCTGGCGGGTGGCCTGACAGTTCGAAGAGTAGATCCGCGCCGCTCGGGCCGGTCGCATCGTCCCATCGGGTCTCCGAGAGTTCGCTCGGTGCTACCACCCTATCTGCACCCAGTTCCCGTGCCCGTTTCCGACGCTCCGCCAGCGGTTCGATCACGAGCAGTTCTGACAGCGGGAACGTAGCAAGGAGCCCAACCGTACAGAGACCGATGACGCCCGCACCAAAGATCGCAACCCGTTCACCGATCTGTGGCTTTCCGTCGAGGACGAGGGTGGTTGCCGTCTCGACGGTCGGATACAGTGCCATTTCGCCGGCTTCGACCTCTTCTGGTACCGAAATGACATCTGACGGCGCTGCACTGAAGTACGTTTCGTGGGGGTTGAACGCCAGCACCCGTTCTCCCAGCCACTTGTCTTCGATAGCCGAACCAGTCTCGATAACCTCGCCGACAGCAGCGTACCCGTACCGCAAGGGAAACGAAAGATCGCCATTCAACGCATCGAGGGTCTCATCAGCAGGAAGATCATTCGGAGCCTCACCGCGATAAATAAGCATCTCCGTGCCGCCACTAATTGCGGAAACCTGTGTCTCAACGAGTATCTCATCGGCGGAGTACGTCGTGGCCGTCTCGCGCAGGTCGATCGTTTCAGGTGCGGTGAAGTAAAGCGACTCCCGATGCATTAGCTATCAACTTGCGGTTTGGTTGCCCGGGGTCTCCGCGCGCCGTTCGCTCGATACTGTTCGTGGGCCGTTTTCGACTCCGCGAAGTCAGCGAACAGCGAGCTCAGCAGGGACCGACCATCTCTTTTCGCTCCAGAGAACGGGTTGAGGAACCGAGGCCCGAACTCATCGAAATGCTCCAGCGCGAACTGTTTCACTGTTTCACCATGTCAATATGAGCCGGGGTTCCTAATCACATTTCGGGCTGTTACACTACCTGTCCGAGAGAGACCCCGGAAGGTGGGACCGTTCAGTAGGAGATGGGGAGCCGATCTGAATCAAGCATTCGTTCAGCGACAAGGACCGCTCCGATCCCGATCAAGACACCGAACACTGTGTCCGAAAGGTAATGCGTGCCGAGATAAAATCGCGAGAACGCGATCAATATAGCGGCCGACGTCGTGATTACAAACGGGAGGATCTTTGACCGGTGTGCGACCATCGCGTAGACGGAAACGGCTGCCGCGTGGCCGGACGGAAACGAGTGGGCGATCGTCTCGGCACCGCCAGTCAGACAAACCGGTTGCGGCGGATACGGTCGCTGAACGAGGAGCATCAGCGATCCGACGATGACACCGCTGAGTATCAGCGCGGCCAGTGTGAGTTTGAACTCTCGGTGCCAGTCAGCCAAATAGAACAGTCCGAGAAATACCAACCCGGCCGATGCCGACCCGAGCCCGGTCACCGAGTTCATCACTTTCGTGAATAGTGGCCTTCGAAGTTCGACGACGATATCGACAGCCATGGCGTCGATCCGCAACACAAACTGCACGAGTTCCTGAAGTAGGTGGTCCATGTGATACGCGTGTCTACTGTCGGGGGATATATGGAATCTCTGCCGGGAAGGACTCCGATCCGAGTGGGAGTCAGTTACAAATGAAAAGCGAGTTGGAAAGCCATGTTACGAAAACAACGATTCCCACCAGTAGCCACAGGCCGGCTTCAAGGAAAAACGACAGTGAACCGACGTAATAGGTGACAAAGGATCCCGGCGGAATTGCAAGTGGATCGGGCGGAGTCGCGACCGGCCAGGCCAGCGATAAGAGGTCCGACGGCCGTCCGTTGAGGACCACGTGCAGCGCGTCGAGAGTGAGGTGTGACCCCCACCCGACCGTCACTGCAAGACCGGCAGTGCTGTAAAGCGCAATGGGCACGAAGACAGCCACCAGCAGAATCGAGTGACCGGCCGAGTGATAAAGATCGACTGCCCCGACAATTGCAAGGGGTTTGTCGACCACGTCCGGAATCGCCGCGCCAACTACCACCCCCGGAATCGTCAGTCGAGAAAGCCGTCCTAGCAGGGCGCCAACGAGAAGATGCGTCGGGAAGAGCATGAATAAATGATGAGTCTGGACTCACTTTACTGCTCCTGGCCTGACATCCGACCAGTAACGACCAGAAAATCCCGGGCGAACACCAAAAGCGAGGGTGTCAGGACGAACGGAGCAACTGTCCAGACCAACTCCGTCGGCGCGGCCGGTGTGAGGGCTATAGTGAGAAACACCATCTGCATGCCGGCCAAGTATTTTCCCAGGTCGCTATCGGGCGGATCGAACACCGGTTTCCCCCGGCGACGTCGCCAACTGATGCCGCCACGATAGACGTATCTAGCTGCTGAGAGGGCGAGATACCAGACCGGCAGCTGCCCCCAGAGCACTGCAACCAGCGGTGCAGCGACGAAACCGAAGGTATCAAGCGTCATATCAAGCCCTTCCCCCAGATTCGTCTCCTGCCCCACGGACCGTGCGACTATCCCGTCGAGTTTGTCGAGGATGATCCCGCTCCCGTACGCTACAGCTGGCACCACCGCGAGGCGCGTATTGGGCGGAACGACCACAAATCCAGCCACGATTGCATAGAGCACGCCTCGAACCAATGTCAACGTGTTCGCCAGCCCGAATAATCCGGCCAGTGACCCCTCAGCGGTCCGGGACGGGACGAGACGATAACTGACGTACCACAGTTGGCCCGCCAAAACGATCCCCGCGACGACCGCCGGGTCGAGGATCCAGGTGTTGACCCCGTCAAGTGGATATAGTCCCCGGAGTACCACTGTGAGTGCAAGTGCGCCTAACAGCGGAAGCCCAATCTGCATGCCGACGGAGAGGGACAGATTAGGGCGTTGTCCCATCGTCTACACATCTCGCCCACATGTTGTTACCATTCCGATTGGCCGTCAAGATCAAGCGTTTTCGTTCACCAGTGGGCCCCTTCCACGACTCCATTTGGGAAGCTGTCTCGGGAGTTGCCCTGAACACCTACCAATGGAGCCCACCATTCAAGAACGCAACAGCGCCACAAGGACGGCGAGGAGCACGAGCTGTGCGATCTTGTCGATCGCCCCAAGCGTCCCAATGTCCGCCGGGAAGCTCTTTGGGCCGGTCGCAAAATTGATGACGAACCACAGCACGAATTGAACGAGGACGAATGGGATTCCGACAGCGTACACCGTCCGGCGGCGGTACGCAATCAGGACGAGCGCAATCGCACCCAAAAAGCCCAGTCCGGCAAGGACGAAACTGATTCCCATCCCAGACGGGACCATCCTAACCCCAAGAAAGAGATGGATTCCAGCGGTGACAAGGGCCGCGACGATCCCGATCCAGTGTATCCCATCGAGGGAGTGGGTCCGTAGTCTCACCCCCTCATTCTTGTTTGTTGGCATGGAACACACTTTGGGAAAGTGCTACAAAGGTGTGGTGTCGTCGGCCCGACTTACCGCAAAATCGAACCATCGGCGAAGCCCGGAACGTCACCGTTTACCGCTCGAAATTGGTTTTTCGGAGTGAATCGATGCGCTTGATCTCCTCGGGTCCGAGCCGGGTCTTCGCTGCGGCCAGATTCGAGACGATATGGGACCGTGTCGTGCTTGAGGGGATAGGCACCACATGGTGCGTGACGTTCCACGCGAGAACAACCCCGGCCGGCGAGAGTCCATAGCGGTCCCCGATATCACGAAGGGTCGGTTCATCCAGCAGACCGGGTGCAGACAGCGGGGAGTGCGCGACCACCCTAATTCCCTCCTCGTGACAGAGCGAAACGAGGTCATTTTGGGGCCTGTATGGGTGTCGTTCGATCTGGACGATCGACGGCCGAACACGGGCCGTTTCGAGTATCCGTTCCAGTTGAGGGGTAGTAACGTTCGAGACGGTGAGCGTGCGCGTAAGCCCCCGATCCGCAATCGCCTCGAGGTTCTCCCAGGCCGTTTCGAGCGAAATGGCAGCCGTTTGGATGTTTCCCTCGTCGTCTTCGGGGAACGTCAGCGCCTCCTGTCGCTCGACAGGGTGATCGGCCAACCGGTTCAGTTGTCCACGGTGGACCCACGCTTCGGGCCAGTGGAGTGCATAGCTGTCGAAGGCGTCGATGCCGAGTTCTTCGAGACTGCGTTCTGCGGCCTCGAGCATCTGCTCCCATCGATGGTTGGTCCGCCAGACCTTTCCGAGGATGAAGACTGCCTCCGGGTCTGGTGCTCCTGGAGCGGCCAGTAGCTTTCCGATCCGATGTTCATTGCCATAGAGTTCGGCGCTGTCGAGCAGGCGATAGCCCGCATCCAAGGCCGTCGCAATGGATTCCCGTCGATCCACGTACTCACCATCGCGAAATCTCGAACAGCCGAAACCGATCGGTGGGAGTCGAATTGCCATTCGATCCGACGATCCATCGAGGGCCCCGGGTTCGACAACTGGGTGAGGAAAGGGGTCTGCTGATGTATTATACCTGGAAACCTCGACCGGGCCACGGTTTTCGGTGGCGTCCTCGATACCGTTGCAGATGGCGACCACGTGAGCACCTCGCCGTCCGGTTGCTCGCGAGGGCGCCCCATCCGCGACGCTTTGGGCGAGTCGTTCGACCGCGTCGGCATACTCGATCGATGATGTCGGCGATTGAGGCGGAACTGGGGTGTACTCGTGGCCGTTGCGCCCGAATTTGACGTTATCGATGGCTGTATCCATTGCACCGGTGCCCTCAAGGTAAAGCGATCCGTCGTCACCGTGGAGTTCTAGTCCGTAGAACTCTCGACTCCGATGTGGGGCGTAAAAACTGGCTGTCAGACGGACTACCGGACCCGATTCGAAGGCAAGTGTCGCCTCGACGTGGCTCGAAGCGGCTGGACGTTGGGCTTCACGGTTGGGCCAGACATCGAGTGCGTCTGCGATGCGGACGGTTTCGACGGGACCGAACCACGAGACGAGCAGAGTCAGCGGGTAGACGGCCCCGTCGTAGAGTGGACCGATATCCAGAAACGAGTCAGGTCGCTCGTGCCAGTCGGTGACTCGACCGACGTGTGCATGCGCATACCCAAGTTGGACAGGCCCCAACCGCCCGGACGCGAGGATCCGTGCCGCCCGGCGCTGAGATGGCCCCTGCGGGTTCTCCGGGGCAACGCCTAACGCGAGGTTCCTGTCGCGTGCCAAAGCCAGCAGTTTGCCCGCGGTATCGGCCTTGAGCGCGAGGGGTTTCTGGGAGTAGACGTGACGGTTGGCCTCCAGGGCGGTTCGGGTTACGTCGGCGTGGGCGGCGTGACTCGTCAGGTTCACCACGATCGGAGCGTCGATGTGTGCGAGAGCCGTTTCCAGGTCGGTAAACGAAGGGCAATCGTATGCAGCCCCGAGTGTTTCGGCTCGCTCACCGTCGATGTCACAGACACCTGCGAGCGAGAGTCTCGTCGACTGAAGACTGGCGGCGTACTCCGAGGCGATCGCCCCAGCCCCGACGAACAGACAGTCCATGACCATACGCCAAGCGGAACCCACATAGGCGTCCCGGCGATGGCATTTTGTCCCCGGAGGACGAACCGTGACCGTGACTGAACCGGGAATGAGCCGGCTCGGGGCCGCCTTTCTCCGGGGGCTGCAGGCGATGGGCCGGCGTATCGACTACGGGACGAACGTTTTCGAACGCGACTGGGACGTTCTCGTCGTTCTCGACGCCTGTCGTGCGGATCTCCTCCAATCGGTCGTCCCCGAAACGGACCTGTTCGATGATGTCGAGACGATGCGGTCGGTCGGGAGTTCCTCTTCGGAGTGGCTCGAGAACACGTTTCCAGGCCATCCGGAGACATCCCGGACGGTGATGGTTACTGGCAATACCTGGACTGATCGATACGTCGACGCCGACGCCTTCGCCAGTTTAGACGAAGTCTGGAAGTACGCCTGGGACGAGGAGCTTGGGACGGTCCCGGCGTGGGCCGTCACCGATCGGGCGATATCAATGGCCCGAAATCACAACCCGGATCGGCTGATCGCCCACTACATGCAACCCCATCACCCCTTCGTCCCAGATCCCCTCCCAGTCGACGATGGCATGGTCCGAAACAGTACTAATAGCAATCAGGCGAACCCATGGGTTGCACTCCGAAACGGCGATATCACGACTGAAAGGGTGTGGAAATCATACGAGGCCACGGTTCGGTATGTCCTGAATGCGGTTGAAACGTTGGTGGAGAACATCGCGGGCCAGGTCGCAATAACTGCCGATCACGGGAATCTCTTTGGGGAGTGGGGATTGTACGGTCACCCGATGAACACGCCGCTTCCGGAGGTCTTGACCGTTCCGTGGGCTGAGACAACTGGCGAAGACCGTCAGCTGCATTCGACAAAACTCGAACCCCCCGAGCCACTCCCGGTGAGCCACGTCTACGGGGCCGAAGGTGACCAGGCTCGACTTGAAGCGCTCGGTTATCGCTGATTTGTGAAAGCCGACAATATATTTCAGTCCCGCTGAAAGGTTGATTAGATGGCACAGGTCGCAGTGGTCCACAATACACTCGACTTTCAGGGTGGGGCAGATGCAGTATGCCTGGCGACCTGTGAGGCGCTCTTGACAGAACACGACGTCACGCTGTTCACCCTTGGAGAAACAGCTCCCACCGACCTTGCCGATCGGTTTGAGGCGGACGTGGCCGACATCGTGGTGCGGACACCGCTCGCAAATCCGTGGATAGCGAAGACACTCTCCCGGTTAGGCCCGACATTCGGCCCTCAACTTGCCTTCCGAAGCGTTCTCGTCGGTCAGTACTTCATGTTCCACGCCGACTCGTTTGACCTCACGGTAAGTACCGCAAACGAGATTTCGCTTCCGGTTCCGTCCCTCCAGTACGTTCATTATCCCCAATTCCATCTCCGAAATCTCGAACATGCAACCCACGGCCGGCTGAACCAGCTATGGAGTTGGATCGCCGGGCCCGAACGGGAAACGCTTCAGAACACGACACTTTTGGCAAACTCCGCGTGGACCGCGGACACCGTTGAGGAGATTTACGACGTCCGTCCAACTGTTCTACATCCGCCAGTCGACTCTATCGATGGAGGTCTCAATTGGGAACAGCGCGAAAATGGGATCATTATCCTCGGACGGATCGCCCCCGACAAACGTGTTCTGGAGGCGATTACTATCGTCGATCGTCTCCGTGATCGGGGCCAGGATGTCCACCTTCATATCGTCGGATCAGCACCGCGACTCTACCGGCCGTACGTCGAGCGTGTCACAACGGAAGCTGACCGCCGCGCACATGTTACGCTTGAGCGGGATGTCTCACGCGAGCGACTTGAAGCGCTGCTGCGAACGCATCGGTACGGACTGAACCTCAAAAGTAACGAGCACTTCGGCATGTCAGTTGCGGAGTACGTCGAAGCAGGAATGATCGCATTCGCACCAGACGGGGGCGGCCAGCGGGAGATTCTCAATGGACGCTCCGATCGGTTGTTCGATTCGATAGCAGCGGCCGTCGACACCATCGAAACGAGTCTAGAGCGAGACGATCGACCATCAGTACCCCGAGATCGGTTCGATCGCGAGCGTTTCAAATCGAAAATCAGAACACACGCAAATCGAACGCTGGACCGGTAGGCCGGCGGTAGCAGCGATTTAGGGGTAATAGGGATCGTTATTATGGGCGCCAGTGACCATCTCATATCCCGTAATGCGGTGCAGGAAGGATTCGTTTCGGGATAAAACACTTCTCGTCGTCCCGTTCCCAATTCCGCGCCTCGGTCCAAACACGGCCTCCGTCAGAACGGACCCCGTGCACCGGCTCCAGCCGTAACTAAGACAACTGTGGCACCCTCCGTCGAGCCGGACTCCCATCTGACCCAGGTCCGGAAAATGCTACCCTGACTTTATTTATAAATGTTACATTACCGGGTTTGGGACCGATCGTAAGCGAGGCTGAAACAACCGAATTGGCAAAATGCACCTACCGAGGGATTTATAAGAAGTTTTAGTAGTCCCGGGCGGATTCGAACCGCCGTCATGGGCTGTCTTCCCACCGCGGAATTCCACGACAGTCCAAAGGCCCATATGATTGGCCACTACACCACGGGACTTCACCCGGGACTTTGACTGAGTCGGATAAATGTGTGACGGCTTCGGCTCGGGGACAGTTACGTATCGAGCCGTTCGGTCACGCCCACCTCGAAGTCGTTTCGAAGGGCTTCGACGTCCATCTCCTCGAGGACTGGAACGAAAAAGCCCTCGACAAGCATGTTTCGAGCAGTCTCTTCGGGAACCCCACTGGAGGTCATGTAGAAGAGGTCTCGGTGGTTCACTTGCCCCACTGTCGCCGAGTGTGAGGCTTCCGTATCGTGGTTGTTGATGATCAGTTTCGGCGAGGCGTCGGCCTCGCTCCGGTCTGAGAGCATCAGCGTGTTCTCTCGCTGGTAGGAACTCGTGTCCCACGCATCCTGACCCACGTCCTGGGTTCCTTCGTAGACCGACCGTGCCTGGTCATCGACCACGCCCCTGGTGACGAGATCTGCGGTGGTATGTTCGCCTCGATGCCAGACTCTCGCATCGAGATCGAAGTGCTGGTCCTCACGACCGAAGAACGCACCGACAGTCTTCGTTTCTGAACCGTCACCAGCCAAGGTGGTCCCGATCTCTGACTTACGAAGCTGTGAGCCGAGATTGCCCTCCAACCAGTTGACGGTTGCATACGTGTCGGCTGTCCCCTGCGACTTGGTGTATGCGTATGTGTGGTCGTCGAACTCCTGAAGTGACCCGTAGTTCACTGTCGCGTTCTCTTCGGCGACGACCTCAGTGACGCCGCCGTAATATCGGGAGTCTTCGACTTCATCGCTGGAGGAACGTCGATCGGCGACCGTGACGGAGCTGTTCGGTTCGGCCACAACAAGTGTGTAACCCAGTCGCGAACGCCCTTCCATTGCCGTCTCAATCTTCACCGTCCCTGCATCGACTCCTTCGGGGACGTGAATGACTGTCCCACCGGACCGAAGCGCGGTTGCAAGCGCGATCAGCCTGTTGTCGAGTGTGTCGATAACTGACCCGTAATACTCCTGTACGAGTGCCGGCAGGCGCTCGAGTGCCGCGTCCATCGAAAGGACCTCGACCGCGTCGCCCCCACTCCGCTGTGATTCGGCCGGTTGTGAGAGTGGGTCTACGAGTGCTTCAAAGTCGAGGCTCTCGAGGTCGGTCCACTTCCGACCTGGGGTCTGGATGACTGGCGGGAAGTCGAGTGCTTCGACCGCTTCGAGGGCTTCCAGCCGTTTCTGAACCATCCAATCAGGTTCGTCGAACTGGTCTGCAAGTGCCCTGACCGTCCCACGGTCGACCGCTTCCCGGAACTGTGCCGTTGTCGTCATCCGAGGCTCCCCTCCATTTCGAGTTCGATCAGTCGATTCAGTTCGACGGCGTACTCAAGTGGCAGTTCTTCGGTGATCGGCTCGATGAAGCCAGCGACGATCATCTTCTTGGCGTCATCATCGTCCAGGCCGCGGGATTGGAGGTAGAAGACGTCCTCGTCGCCGATCTTGCCGACAGTCGCCTCGTGTGCGACGTCCACTTTGGACTCGTTGATCTCCATGTACGGCATGGTGTCCGACGTGGATTCGTTGTCGAACATCAGGGCGTCGCACTCCACGCTCGTCGAGGAGTTTTCGGCACCGTTCCCGATGTGCACCAGTCCGCGATAATTCGTCCGGCCACCGTCCTTACTGATCGATTTTGACTCGATAGTGGACTTGGTGTTGGGGGCCGTGTGGTACACCTTGGCACCAGTGTCGATGTCCTGGCCTTCACCGGCGAATGCGATTGTAATGTGTGTGTCAGTCGCCCCTTCTCCTTTGAGGACCGAACAGGGGTACAGCATGGTTACTTTTGAGCCCATGCTCCCTGAAATCCACTCCATGGTCCCGTTTCCGTCGACGAGAGCGCGTTTCGTGTTGAGGTTGTAGGTGTTCTTCGACCAGTTCTGCACGGTCGAATACTGGACGTGAGCGTCCTCTTTCACGAACACCTCGACAGCGCCCGAGTGAAGGTTGTGGGTCGCGTACTGCGGTGCCGAACAGCCCTCAATGTAGTGGACTTCCGAGCCGGGTTCGGCCACGATGAGCGTGTGCTCGAACTGGCCCATCCCTTCCGAGTTCATTCGGAAGTAAGCCTGGACCGGCATATCGACTGAGACGTCCTCCGGGATGTAGACGAACGAGCCGCCGGACCAAACCGCTCCGTGGAGCGCCGCGAACTTGTTGTCACTCGGGGGAACAGCCTTCCGCATGAAGTACTCCTTCACGATGTCCGGGTGCTCCTGGACGGCCCGGTCCATATTCATAAAGATGACCCCTTTCTCCTGCCACTGTTCTTTCATATTCTGGTAGACGACCTCGGACTCGTACTGCGCACCGACTCCCGAGAGAGCGTCTTTCTCCGCTTCCGGAATCCCGAGTTTGTCAAAGGTATCTTGAATCTCGTCGGGGAGGTCTTCCCAGTTTTCCGCTTCGCCACGGGTCTCGACATCAGGCCGGATGTACGGGATGATCTTCTCGACATCCAGACCCGAGAGGTCGGGTTGGCCCGGCCAATCCGTCGGCATCGGCATATTCTGATAGTGCTCGAGTGCCTTCAGGCGACGCTCGAGCATCCATTCCGGTTCGTCCTTGTCATCGGAGATGACTCGAACGGTCTCCTCGTTCAGTCCGATCTCTGATTCGAAGGCCGAGGATTGCTCCTTCTTGAACTCGAAGCGCTTCTCCGTGTCGGCGTTTTCCAGATTTTGATCTGAACTCATGTTGGGTTCACCTTAGGCCGCCCCGTACACCTGATCGCGGACCCAGTCGTAGCCGTGCTCTTCAAGATCCTTCGCAAGGTCGGCGTCGCCTTCTTTCACGATCTCGCCGTCGAGCATGATGTGGACCATATCTGGCTCGACGTAATCGAGAATCCGCTGGTAGTGGGTGATCTGCAGGACACCCGTACCCTGTTCGTCACGAAGCGCATTGATGCCGTCGGAGACGTCTTGGAGTCGATCAATGTCCAGCCCGGAGTCGATCTCGTCCAGGACGGCGACTGCCGGTTCGAGAAGGGCTGCCTGCAACACTTCGTTTTGCTTTTTCTCGCCGCCGGAGAACCCGACGTTGAGATATCGGCGGGCAAAGGACGTGTCCATGTCCAGAAGGTCCATTTTCTCTTCAAGAAGGTTGTGGAACTCCTCGACGCTGACAGGGCCTTCGTCCTCTGGGCCCGCTCTCGGGTCGGACTCGTATCCCTCGTCTTCGTCCGTTTCATCCTCGTCTTCATCCAAAATGAGTGCTTCACGTTCCTCGAGTTTGGCATTGAGTGCCGTCCGGAGGAAATTCGAGAGGGTTACCCCTTCGATTTCGACGGGATACTGGAAACCCAGGTAGATCCCGAGGGCCGCTCGCTCGTGGGGATCGAGATCTAAGAGACTCCATGTTCGTTTATCAGGCGGAATCTCGATGTCGTCGAAGTCATCCTCCTCAAGATGAAGGAGAATATCGCCCTCGGTAACGGTGTATTCAGGGTGGCCAGCAATGACCTTCGCCGTTGTCGATTTGCCGCTCCCATTGGGCCCCATGAGGGCGTGGATCTCGTTCGAGGAAACCTCGAGATCGACGCCCTTGAGGATCATTTCGTCCTCTTCTGTCACAGTCGCGTGAACGTTCTGTAATTCGAGTGTCGCCATCGATTAGGTCATCCTAAATAACGGCTGAGAAACGTTTAATGCTTGCGCATCCGGCGGCCAACAGGCGTTTCACCTGAGAATACCCAACGCTGAAACCCACTGCCCTGGAATATTCACTAATGACGATATCGGGACGACTGGACGGTGACACCGCAGTAATTACTGGGGCAAGTGCTGGAATCGGACAGGCGACTGCACGAGCCTTGGCTGGGGAGGGTGCGGCAGTGGTTCTTGCAGCCAGACGTGAAACGCGGTTGAAAACCGTTGCCGACCAGATCCGCGCTGATGATGGAACTGCGCGAGTCGTTCCAACGGATGTGACGGACGAAGCCGCAGTAAACGCACTCGTCGAAACCACTGTCTCCGAGTTTGGTGGCCTTGATATTGTCGTCGCCAATGCCGGCATCGGCCGAGGAGAGGGTGTAAAAGATCTCGAAACGGACGCCTACCGCCAGATGATGAATGTCAACGTGGACGGGGTCTTTTATTTGACCAGGGCGGCCCTCTCCCATCTAACCGACACCGAGGGGAATTTGATCTTTATCGGAAGTTTCGCCGGCCAGTTTCCGCGTCCCTTCAATCCGGTCTATGCAGCGACGAAATGGTGGGTTCGAGGATTTGCAAAAAGTGTCATGGCAGACGTCGGTGGCGAGGGAGTCGGCGTCTCGATCATCAATCCATCCGAGGTCCGGACCGAGTTCGGATTCGAGGAGGGGGATTCGTTCGAAGCCCAGTACAAACCCGGCACCGTCACCGAACCCGAGGAAATTGCTGACGCAGTCACCTTCGCGGCCAGCCAGGATAATTCGACAGTGGCTGAGCTAGACCTCTTCCGTCGTGACAAGTTTGAAACGTTCGGGTCGAACCGCTAAACGGAGAAGTCTTTTCAGTCGGTATGAAGACCCTTTGAGCATGGACGCCCTCGCCATCGACCACGTCAATTTACGGATCCCAGCCAACGGAATCCCGCAGGCACTCGAATTTTACCGTGACGTGCTTGCCTTCGAGATCGAACGGCGGGACGAGTTTGAAGCGGGTGAAAAGCCGTTTATCGCCGTCCGACTCACAGACACGTCAGTCATTCATCTCTGGCCAGATCCGAATTTCGAGCCCCCGAGCGGGTGGAATTACGACCATATTTCGATCCATCTCGACGAATCAGGCGAGGCAATTCGAGAGACAGTCGAAGACGCAGCCGTACCGATCGAAGATGACCGTAGGGTCGCCGGCGCTGTCGGTCACAAACGAGCGATATACGTCAGGGATCCGTTTGGGTACCTCGTTGAATTGAAAGCCGCACACACCTGAGACATACGACACTTGAGGATTAGTACCACTTCGTCTTCGGTAGTCCCTATCTGGACACGGTGCTCGAATCGGAGCAACCAATTTCGTTTGCACTGATAGGAAGCCTTTTCCGAATCTCACACAGAAGCGTTATTACTAATGGCCACGGCTCCTGATCCCGACAAATTCTATCGGGATCTACTCGAATCCGTGGTGCAAAAAGCGCCGGACCTTATTTACTTCAAAAACCCGGCCCACGAACTTGTGTACTCCGGGGATATGTATGCCGAAATCTTGAACAAGGACCCGGCATCGGTGGTCGGAAAAACCGCCTGGGATCTATGGCCTGAGGCGGAGGCCGAATCGATCATCGAAGACGAAACGCGTGTCCTCAACGGCAACCCAGTCGTCGGACGCGAACGGGAGGTTACCCATGCTGACGGAACAAAACACTGGTATTCGATCAACAAACATCCCAGATACGACGACAATCAGGACGTCATCGGCTTTTTTGCGATCGATCGGGAAATCACGGATCGGAAAGAATACGAGCTCGAACTCGAACGCTATCAAGCATTCGTGGAACATTCGGGCGACGTAATCACGCTCGTTAACGAGCAGGGTGTGATCGAATACGTCAGTCCCGCGGCCGAAGACAGTCTCGGCCAGTCACAGAGCGCACTCGTCGGAAACTCACCACTGGAGTTCGTCCATCCGGACGATTTGGAGCCGGTGGAGGCTGCCCTCACCCAACTGCTCGCTGAACCATACGATATCGGCACACTCGAGTTCAGGTTCCGCGGAGCCGATGGGGGGTGGACGTGGGTCGAGACGAACGGCGTTCACCGTCCAAATGTCGATGGAATTGGAGGGATTTTACTCGTAGCCCGGGACATCTCCAAGCGAAAAGCACGGGAAGAGCAGTCAAACCGGTTGAAACAGGCAGTCGACGCCTCCGGACACGCGATCTACATGACCGCACCCGATGGGACAATCGAATACGTCAACCCAGCCTTCGAATCAATGACCGGGTTTTCGGCCGACGAAGCAGTGGGGCAGACACCACGGATCATGAATTCCGGCGCGATGGACCCGGACCATTACGACGCGCTTTGGGGGACTATCAAACAGGGGAAAGTGTGGGACGAAGAGGTCATTAATCAGCGAAAATCGGGGGAGCAGTATACAGCCCAACAAACGATCGCTCCGATCGAAAAGAACGGCCAAATCTCAGCATTCGTCGCCATCCAAACGGACATCACGGATCGGATAGAGCTCGAAGAGCGACTCTCGGTCGTCAACCGGATCCTCCGCCACGATATCCGATCTGCAGTGAGTGTCATCCGCGGCAACGCCGAATTGGCACTGGACTCGGATCGAAATTTACCCGGGCTCTTGGAGAATATTCAGTCTGAAGCAAACCGACTCCACCGCCTCGGAGAGAACGCTCGCTACATCGAGAGTGTCTTATCCGAAGGCGAAACGGACACGACGGTCGTCGATCTCGCAGACATTGTGCCTGCCAACGCGTTACACCTTCGTGAGGAGTATCCAGACGCCACAATCAGCTTCGATGTCCCCGATTCGGCTCCAGTCTCAGCATCGAGACGGCTCGAAGAGGCAATTACTGAATTGTGCACGAACGGGATCGTTCACAACGTCGGGGACCATGCCCAGGTGACAATGACCGTCGAATATTCACCCGACCAACCCTGGGGTATACTCGAGGTGGCGGACAACGGTCCTGGGATCCCACCGGACGAGATCTATCCACTCGAACACGGGATCGAATCGAGTCTCGAACATTCGAGCGGACTCGGCCTGTGGGTGGCTCAATGGATCGTACAAGAGTCCGGAGGCAAACTCGAATTCGAAACGGATGAGTCAGCAGGGTCGCGTGTTCGCATCAAACTGCAAAAATCCGAAGCCGGGGCCTAAGTGCGCGCAGCAGGTCGCCACACCCCAACACGCACCAACTCACATATACTGACCGAGACCGGTCTGTGTCTGGCCGTCTCGAACCTCAGCCCAGGAGATATCGAGGGCCTCGAGGACACGTGATATCGGTCCTTTGAGCGTCTTTTCGAGCATTTTCGGCCAATCGATCTCGAATTCCTCTGGCACCTGGTCCGCGTACTCGTAACAGATGACATCCGGATCTCGTTTGAACTCGATATAGAGGTCCGTTTCTTCGATCCCCGACTTCTCCTCCTCGATTCGGTGCCAGAACGAGGGATGTACTTTCTTCAGGTAGAGCCGTTTTGGTTTACTTCCACGCGTGAAGTTTGTCCCGAGAAGGAGATTCGCGTATTTGGCCCCGCGGACGTGGGCCGTATCAGTTTCGTAATCGTCCAGACGCTTGCCGATCCCGCCTGGAATTCCAACGTCGTCGAGGCTGACCTGGCCCGCCTGGTACTCCTCAATGACTTCGTGGACGTATTCCTTCACGCCCTCAATGTCGCCCTCCGTGACGATCCGTTCGATGACATCTTTTTGGACTTCTTTGGTAATCGGCGCAATATCAGAGCGCTTGTACTCGAATCCGGTGATGTCGATGTCGTCGACTTCCTTTCCTTCTTTCCAAACGATGTGACCGGCGTACCGTTTCTTCTTGCCGGCCTGGAAGAACCGTCGGTAAAGCTTCTCGAATTCGATCTGGAAACGATGCTCCGCAGCCTGAAGCTCTCTGCTGGCGAATTCGTCGTATGAATCGTTGATATAGTCCTCGAGGTCGTGGGACCGTTTGATGGCCTCTCCAGCGGACACGTTGGACCCGAGTTCCAGCATGACGCTGTCAGTGTCCCCGTAGATTACCTCCAACCCCTGTTCGTTGGCCGCCTGTTCAGTGAATTCGATGACGGCACGGCCCGTCGCGGTTACGGCGGCTCCCATTTCCTTATCATAGAGGCGGAACCGCTCCCAGCCCAGCACACCGTACAGGGAGTTCATGATGACTTTGACCGCGGCTTGTTGTTGGTCGTAAAGCCGGTAATCATCGCTCTCCGGGTCGTGCTCGTTTCGAAGCGTCTTCCGCTCTTCGCGCTCGGAAAGCAGTTCCGTGACCATCTCGCGGATGATTCCATCCGGTTCGGTCCGGAAATGAGTCCCATTTGGCGCTCGATACGTGTCCCCCCCAAAGGCCTCGGGATCGACTTTCGTTTCCGGTGACGCGTTCACTGTCACCATACACATCGGATAGAGGCTCTTCAAGTCAAGAACCGTCACCATTTCCCGGACCCCCGTGATCGGATCGAAAACGGCCCCACCCTCGTAGTCTTCGCTCTCTTGCTGGCCCTTCGACGGGACCGCGAACTCCCCGTGGACCTTATGAAGGACGTACATATCCACGGCATCGCCGGGGGTCGTCGCATCCTCCAGTTTGCAGCCCACGAACTCCGCAACCTCTTCCCAGAAGTCGATGATGTTCTGCCGACGGTCGATCTCGACACACAATTCGACGTCACGCATATTATACTCTAACAGCCGCTCCGGATCGGTCTCCCAGAGGTCACCAATGTCTCCGGTGTACCGCTCTTTCCCGACCCCGACCTCCTCTTCGGCGACCGCTTCGAGTCGATAGGAGTCCAGTTCCGAGAACTGGGTTCGCTGGTAGGCATACAGAAGATCGAAGACGACCCGGCCTTTCACACTCGGGCCCTGCCAATCGCTTCGCCATACCTCGTTCACACGCGAGAGTCGGTCGGAATCAAGGCCGAGGACTTCGAGTCGGTCGAGAAGATACGGGGCGTCGAAATCCGAAAAATTCCACCCAGTCAACACGTCGGGGTCCGTCTCGTCGATGTACTCGAGAAACGAGTCGAGCATGTTGGCCTCGTCCTCAAACGTTCTGACTTCGATCGACGCGTCTGACTCGAGAAATTCGTGGTCCGGGAGGTCTTCCGGGGCCGCCTCGTCGCGAACTGGTGGATCGTAGAGCCAGGCGATGTACTCGTCCCGATAGGAGTCGTGACTCGAAATACTGATGAGATCCTCCTCGCCGTCCTCTGGGAACCCGTTCCGATCGTCCACTTCGATGTCGAACGTATTGACCCGGAGATTCGGGCTCATCTCGACTGGGTCGACTTCGTCGGCATGGGCGTAGATAGCCCCATCATCCCCCCGGCGCACTGGCACCGAAACCCCACTAGTGATATCCCGATCGACCAAGAATCGATTGGGGAACAGGATGTCAGCCTCGTAGTGGTCAAACTCATCACGTACATTGCCCACGTCCCGGGGCGTCTGTGCGTAAATCCGGGTTAATAACTCCCCACGGATGCTCTCGTACCCGTCATCGTGCCCAGTAATGGTATTGCGAGCAAAATCAGTCTCGTCCAGCGAGTTAGTTGGGGCATAAAAATACGGCTTGAAGCCATGCACCCGGACGTGTTCGAGTTCGTCTTGCGCTGTCCGACCGAACACATGGATCACTGGCCGTTCGTGCTCACCTGACCCCTCAATTGTGTAATCGACCTGTGTTACGGCAAGTTCGAGGTGCTCCCCGACAGTTGGTAATGCGTCAGCTTCGGCTGAAATGATCTCCGTGACGACAGGGTCAGCATCACCAGCCACGGCCTGGGCCTCGGCCATACGTGAGTCGGTCGACGGTCCGTCCGGCGGATTCGACTCGCCGCCGAAGTCCGAGAGGTCCGTGTTCGTCATTGCCAGAGGTTGGGACGCGCCGCCTGAAAAGTGGTCCGGGACTGAGGTTGGGGAAAGGCCTTTACCATGTGACTCCATACCACATATCGAGGTGCCACCTGTGGACGATCCCGCCAAGGGCGAAAATCGGCGTGCCGATGTGCCGCAGTTACCCGATGGGCAAGACTCCACCGAAGCGATCGAGGCCTACGAGACAGTAGACGGAGTCGTCTTTTATGACGGTGAAAACCCACTCGCCTGGCTCCAGTCCACATCAAAGGTCGAACTATCCGAGCAGCGCTAAGACAGCGAAACCGTTTTCGAAGTCCCCCTCGCCCTCCTAATTGTGACGGGTTCCGAGGGAGATGTCGACGCAGAGGACTTCGCCCCAGCCGAACTCCCCGAGGAGACTCGACGAGAGTTTCTTCTGCAAGCAGGATTGCTGAACCTTGGCGTATTAGCCACCGGTGCGGGCCTAATCGTCGTCGCCTTTACAGACCAGTTGTTCGGGGGCGTTCTATTGGCCGGCTTGGGGACCATCCTTCTCGGACTGACTGTCTGGCGATACCACCAGCAGTCACCCTCGAAGTGACCCGTCGGGACCGTGTCAGTCCGCTTGCCCTGGAAGTTGGGGGGGCACAGACTCGACCGACGATCGATTCGTCGTTGGATCTTTCTCAACTCGAATGAGGTCGTCTGCTGCACCGATCAGCTCCGTATCGTGACTCACCACAATGATCTGTTCGACGCCCAGATCACGCATCGATTCGACGAGTGAGACGAGTTGTGTCACGTGACCTGCATCAAGGAACACGGTCGGCTCGTCGAGAATCAACGGTGGCATCGGGGCCGTTCCCTCAATTCCCTCGACGAGAAGCCTGTATATAGCGGCTCTGAGACTCAAGTTAAAGAGGGCCCGTTCGCCACCGGACAGTTGGTCAGGGTCGAGCGGGGAGCCATCTTTCTGGTAGATCGTCAATTCGTATGCGTCATCGAGTTCAATACGGGCATAGGAATCGTTCCGGTATACGAGGTCGAAACTCTCATTCAACAGTGTTTCGAGCCGTTCGACGTTGCGCTGTCGGAGGTCCGTTCGAAGCGTCCCATACATGGATTCGAGTTCGGAGACCTCTTCGTGGGCCGACTCCAGAGACTCGACGGTTTCAAGCACCGATTCACGCTGTGATTCTACCTCTCGAAGCTCTTCCAATTCATTCGTGACACCGCCGAGCTCGGTTTGTCGTTCATCCCGTTCGGCCCGCTTTTCGGCCAATTGCGTTTCGACCTCTTCCAGGTACGCCTCAGCATTTTTCCGGTTCTTTCTCGCCTTTGTGACAGTCTCCTCGTCGATTTCCGTCTCCAGAGCCTGTTTTCGCTCCCGCAGCTCACCAAGGGTTTCTCGGCGTTCGTCGTTTCGATCAGCCAGTTCCGAACGGGTTTCGCGCTGGCGCTCAAGTGTTTCACGTTTGTCTTCGAGTTCCGAAACGGCCTCTTGAACCGAAACCAGTGCATCGATGCGTTCGGTGAGTTCAGACAGTTCTTGGTTTCGGTCACCGATCTTAGAGCGGTATTTTTCCACTCGTTCTGTTGCCGCTTTTGCGTCCACTTGGGCCGATGTTGCCTCCGATTCGAGACGGTCTGCCTCCTCGTGTAATTCGGAAACACGCTCTTTTTTCGAGTCCCAAGTGGCGCGTTTTTCTTTCAGCCGGTCCCCATGGGTCTCGATTTCGGAAACAAGACGGTCGACAGCCCGCTCGTGTTCGCGAAGCCCTTCGGCGCGTTCGATTTCGGATTCGATCTCCGTCTGGCACTCTCCAAGTTCGGCCAGCTCCGATTCCAACTCCTGTAGCCGTGTTCGATCCTCCTCGAGGGATTCAACATGTGGCGAGCCCTCGACTGGTTGGCCACATTCGGGACACTTCCCGGCTTCTTGCAAATCCTCGGCTTCCTCGATCGACTTCTTCAGGGTGGCGACCTCCTCCCGAAGTTCGGCTTCAGCCTCCCGGAGGTCCGCAATTGCCTCGCGTCTGTTTTGGATGTGCGCCTCGGCCCCTCCAAACTCGACACGGGCGTCCTCGAACGCTGCCCGGTGGGATTGGATCTCCTCACCAGCCGTTTTGAGTGTGTCTTTTTCCGCTTCGATAGTGGTTTCGAGGTTTGCAATTTCGTCTGTAAGTTTGTCCGCACGATCTCGACGTTCCCTTGCTCGCTCGGCTAACTCTTCGGCCCGTTCCGAAGCCGTTTCGGCCTCGTGTTCGGCAGTTTTGACCGTCTCCCGGAATTCCATGATTTCCGCAGTTAGCTCCTCTTTGCGTTCTCGTGCAGACTCGATGGCAGCTTCGAGGGTTTCCTGATCCGGTTCTTCGATGCCGAGATCCGCTGCGGTTTCGGTCACTGCGGCTGCTTCGGTTTCGATCGTTTCACGGAGATCGCCTATCGAATCAGCGAGTTTCTCACGCCGGCCCTCGGCCGCTGCGATCCGCTCTCGAAGGTCACCGATCCGTTCGGTGACCGTCTCCAGTTCTTCCTGTCGCTTGTCATACGTTTCAAGCGTGGATTCCGCCTCCGAGAGGGTTTCTCGGGCCTCAGCTCGGCCAGACTCTAACTCCTCGATCGTCTCCTCGAGGGCCGCGATTTCGGTTTCAAGCGTCGACTTCCGGGTGTAGAGTTCCGATTCGTCCTTGGCTTCGATCTGTTCCTCGAGTAATTCGAGGCGGCTTTCGCGTCCGTCTTTTACTTTCTCGACGCCCAGTCTGGCCTCGCGTGCCCGTTCACGGTAGGTTTCTAATTTCCCTAGTTGCAGGAGCCGGTCGATCATCCGCTTGCGGTCTGCTGGGCTCGCCTCGATCAGTTTGTTGATCTCGCCCTGGCGAACAAACGCCGAATTCACAAAGGCTTCGGCGTCCATACGGAGCATCGAACGGATCTCAGTTTCAACGTCACCCACACCAGTCAGCGTCGATTCTGGTCCTTCGAGCGTGCATTCCGCTGTTGCCGCCCGGTCTCCAGTCGCCCGAATACGTCGGTAGAGATGGTAGGACGCACTGTCATGAGTGAACCAGAGATCCACCTCGGCCTCCTCGGTCCCGATAGTGACGATTTCCTCGAGGGTTCGGTCGATGGCTGTGGCCCCATAGAGTGCAAAGAAACACGCCTCCAAAAGCGAGGACTTCCCGCTCCCATTGATCCCGTGAACCACTGTCACTCCTGGGTTCAGGTCCACATCTGCGTCGGCGAAACACTTGAAGTTCCGCAATGCAAGGCGTTCAAATCTCATAGGAAGTCCCCCATCGTTGTTTCCGTTGGCCCATCGGCCTCGGCCGGGTCCTCAGCTGTCTCATCTGTAACTGTTTCGCCTGTCTCGGTCGGCTCCTCGGCATCATTAGGTTCTGTGTCTGGCTCCGATTCCATAGTCGCCGATTCAAAGGCACTCGGGTCATCCAGAGTCTCTGTCACCGTTTCGACGACCCGATTCCGGATGTTGCTTTTGGCGAGGTCCTCGTCCCGAATCAAGCTCTCGACCGAGCGGGCGGCGTCGCTCAACCCGAGTTCGCGGACCCGGTTCGTGACAGCGTCATCGGGGTCCACAAACGAGACGGACATCTCAGACTCGGAATCAACGTCCCGTCGGTCGTTCACGCGAGTGACCAAAGCTCCTTCCGAATCCCCTACTGCCTCGATATCAGCGGGTGGAATCGAATCGCCCGCACCTTCGATCGTCACGATCACGACTGCATCGTCGACGTCAGTCTCTCTGATTCGCTCCCGGACCAACGAGTCCCCTTCCGAAGGGCCCAGTTCAAGGTCGATAAAAACGAAATCTCGCGTGCCAATATCCCGACGGGTGATCGAGACGTCCTCGTCGAATGTGACGAGGTTGTACCCCCGTGGCTCTCGCTGGGACGCGCTCGTCCGTTCGGTCGAGCCACAATAGGTCGCCCAAGTCCCTTCGACCTGTATCTGGTTTGGTGTATGGTCGTCTCCGAGCAGTAGCCCGTCGAAATTCACAGTCGCCCGGGAAAGGATCTCCTCCAGGTCCCAGTCACCGTGTGGAAAGGGCTCGAACAGACCGTGGGCCACAAGGGCACTGAATTCCGTTTCAGGGGGTTCAAAGTCGTATTCGAGTGTGGCTCGTTTTGCTCGCGGGACGTGGTCCAACCCATAGAATGTGGTGTTCCCGACGACAGTCCCCGTATTATCGAGATGCGTGGCGAGACCCAATTGTTCGAAGAGATCGATCCATTGCCCGTCACGGGCGTCCTCGTGATTTCCAACAATAGCGAGAAACGGGATCTCCGCGGCCCGAAGGTCTTCCAAGATATCGATCGACCCGCGAAGGTCAAGGAGTCCCGGTCGCCGGTCGTTGAAGAGGTCCCCTGCATGGACGACTGCATCGACGTTTTGATCGATGGCGTCCTCTATGACCTGTCGAAACGCGTCGAGAAAGTCCTCGCGGCGCTCCGGCCGATGATATTGCCGGTAGCCGATGTGGGTGTCACCCGTATGTATGACCCGTGTCATTCAGTTCTCGAAACATTGTACCCGATCACATTTATTATCGATGGACGGACCGCGAATTATCGCCAGCGAGCGGCCGGACCCGACAAACGGGCCGCAAAGGGGCAGCAGACGGTGCCACCACCCGAACCCTCTTATGAGACAGAACCCTACCTATTTTTGATGACTGAAACCGTGGATGACGTCGAACTCCCCTACGACGAGGAGGCGTCTCAGCAGGAGAAACTCGACGTCCTCCAGGAACGCCTCGAAGTTCTCGAGGAGCAAAACGAGGAAATGCGTGACAAACTCCTCGATGCGAACGCGGAGAACAACAAGTACCAACAGAAACTCGAACGACTTTCTCACGAGAACAAGAAGCTCAAACAGTCTCCCCTTTTCGTTGCGACCGTTCAGGAACTCAACGAGGAAGGCGTGGTGATCAAGCAACACGGCAACAATCAGGAGGCCCTGACCGAGGTCACCGACGAGATGCGAGAGGATCTTGAGGCAAACGCTCGCGTCGCGGTGAACAACTCCCTCTCGATCGTCAAACGTCTCGATGACGAAGCTGACGTGCGAGCGAAAGTGATGCAGGTCGAAGAGAGCCCGGATGTCGGCTACGAAGACATCGGTGGACTCACTGACGAACTCAACGAGGTCCGAGAAACAGTCGAGTTGCCACTCGACAACCCGGAACTCTTCGATACGGTCGGAATCGATCCGCCCAGTGGCGTCCTGCTCCACGGTCCGCCAGGCACCGGCAAGACACTCATGGCCAAAGCCGTGGCCCGCCAGACGGACGCGACATTCATCAAGATGGCCGGGTCCGAACTCGTCCACAAGTTCATCGGCGAGGGGGCGAAACTCGTCCGGGACCTCTTCCAGGTCGCCCGAGAACACGAGCCAGCCGTCCTGTTCATCGACGAGATCGACGCCATTGCGTCCAAACGGACGGACTCGAAGACCTCCGGTGACGCTGAGGTCCAGCGGACGATGATGCAACTGCTCTCGGAGATGGACGGCTTCGAGGACCGGGGCGACGTGCGTATCATCGCGGCGACGAACCGCTTTGACATGCTCGACCGCGCGATTCTCCGGCCCGGCCGATTCGATCGACTCATCGAAGTCCCGCTTCCGGACGAAACGGGTCGCGAGAAGATCTTCAAGATCCACACCCGGAACATGTCGACAAACGAGGCGTTGGATTACGAGCAGCTCGGTCGGGACACGGACGGAATGTCCGGAGCCGACATTCGAGCGATCTGTACCGAAGCCGGGATGTTCGCGATCCGAGACGACCGGGAAACGATCACGACACAGGACTTCCGGGAGGCCCGGGAGAAACTGGAAGCCGAAGACGAGGACGACGACGTGTCCAAAACCTTCGCCTGAGCTTTCAGGCGTTTTTATTCCCGTCAAGAGACGTTTCGATTGTCCCAACCGTGTGGATAACAACTAAATCCATTCCACTGGCTGGTATATCCAATGGAGGGCATCGCTGAGGAACCTGTGATTTACGTCATCAGCGACCTCCACATCGGTGGCGACGAGCAACTCGAAACTGTTGAGTTCCTCGACGAACTCCTGGATTTCCTCGAAACAATAGAAAACGAGGAGGCAGTCACCGAACTCATCATCAACGGCGACGCCTTCGGACTCTGGGAGTTCACCACAGTCGATGGGATCGAGAAGTTCGATCGACTGGAAACAACCTATCCGGAGCTTTTCGAACAGTTCCGTGCCACCGGAAGCAACATCAATATCACCCTGATCCCGGGGAACCACGATCACGAACTCGCTGCGGAGGACGCCTACATCGACCGCTTCGCGGAGTACAACGTCGAGGTGGTCCAGGAACAGTCGATCACACGAACCATCGACGGGCACACGCTTCACTTCGAACACGGCAATCAACAGGACCCGAACAATCGGATTACAGACTGGGGGAACCCCCACGTCACGCCCCTTGGATATTACTACAACACGCGAGTGACCAGTCGGGCCGGGAAACTCTCTCATCGGGGCCGTTACAACTGGCTCAAAGACGTACAGGCAGTGACCCCAACCGAGCGGATGCCCATATGGCTCATCTCACAATACTTCTATCGCGAGATGAATCCAGTCATTCGATACGCGCTCGTCCCGTTCCTGCTGCTATTCAATATCAGTGCCGTCCTGGCGATCCTCGCGGGGTTGGATCTGCTCGGAATCTGGTCGACACCGGTCACCTGGGCCACCGCGTTTCTCGGTCAGTTCGGCGTCGCAGGAACAGCTGTCTGGTTTCTCCTGGCGATCAACGTCTCAGTTGCAGGGTTGCTCGTTCTCGTCGGAGTCCCACTATATCTCCTCCGTCGAGACGTTCGGAAAACTATCGATCGGTTTGGGGTCTTTGAAACGGAACTCACTGTCGATGATGCCGCTCCCTATGAAGAGGCTGCCCAGGACCTCTTCGAGAGGGATCCGGAGACCGTGCTGTACGCCTATGGGCATACACACCGGCCACGACTCGAGCAGGTCAAAGGTGGCCTGATCGTCAACAGTGGGACCTGGCTCAAGCGATTCCATCGACGTGATGGTGTGATCGGGATTCTCCCACCTGTGTTCTATCCAACATACCAGTTGGCGGCTGTCCGGATCGCTGCCGGCACGGACGGAATCCACATCAACTTCGAATCGATCGAAAAACCCACCCCCGGTCCCGAGGACCTCACGCTCACCGAGCGCTTGCTCACCCTCGGACGAAAACCGGATCCCGAACTCCCGGACGGTACGGTCATTTCGTCAGACGGGCCCGAGCAGTCCCCGTGACTGAGAGGACCTACAGCCAAACGATCAGGAACGGAATGATGAACAGCACGACCAGGATGAGCGCCAGCATCCCCACGTATCCGATCCCCATCCCGATAATCGAGAGCCACGACTCGTGTTTGAACTGGTCGACGGTGAGATCCATACCGATGCTTGGAGGGGCCCCTAGTTAATTTGTACTGTTTTTCGTCTGTAGAATGTCATCGATCCGTCGCGGTTCCCCAGTGAGGTCGGGGTTCGGTTCCACGAGTTGCAGAACCTCGTGATCTGTCACCGCTTCGAAGGACTTGCCTGTTGCGTCCTCGATGAGAACCCGCTCGATCCGAAACTCCGTCCCCTGATAGACCACGTCAACGCCAGCTTCGTCGAAGGAGAGAACTGTCATAGAAGGGATTTCGCCGGTCTTCGTCTTAAGGAACCCGGGTCGTATACCGTCTCGGAAGCGGTTTGCAACGAGGCTCAGGAGGTCGCCTCGGGGCCTTTATGCCCGTGGGAATATTCGGGCGAGGTGTGCTCGCGACCGATCCGATCGACCAACTCACGATTCCCAACGGGACGGAGGTTCAGGAACACGATCTCGTTACCGACGGGGACGTTCTCATCGGCGGCGGAAGTACCGTCGAATTCGGGCTCCGCGGACGCAGCCTGGTCGCCGGCGAACGGGTCTCGTTCAATGGCGACATCGAAATGGAAGGTGACTGCCGACTCGACATGTGGTGCGAAGCGGATGGCAACATCCTCGTCGGCGAGGACGCGTATCTAGGCGAACGCGTCTCCGTGACGGGCCGACTAGTGGTCGGCGGCGATCTCGATATCGGTGACGACGTCGATATCGAGGAGGGATTCGAGGCAAACGGGTGGATCGTCATCCGCAATCCCATGCCCACGGTCGTCTTTTTCATGATCTATCTCACACATCTCCTCCGCCTGGGCGAGGCCGAAGAAGCCGAATCCCTCGTCGAGGAACTGAGTGCCAACCCCGATATGGATCCCGTCCGTATTCCACACAACGCCACCGTCAGTGACGACGTTTGGCGCGTTTCGACGCCGGCAACGGTCGGAAACGACTGCCGCCTCCATGGGAACATTCGCGCCGAAGAGATCACGGTCGGCGAGGATAACGATGTCTTTGGGAGCCTCCGGGCCAGAGGCGACATCACCGTCGGCAGTGGAACCACTGTTCACGGAGACGTGACCACCAGAAACGGCAATATTACCGTGCAAGAGAACGCAACAGTCCTTGGAGATGTTTCAGGCACTGACGTGATCCTTAGCCGCGACGCCGACGTCGACGGAACGATCAGGGCCACCGGTGCGATGCAACTCGACGGAACAACTGAGCGAGAGCCGGAATGACTCGATTGCACTGCCGACCGAAAGGGTATTTCCCTCGCTCCCGATAGCATTTTATATGCTCTCGCTGGCTCTTGCCGGAAAACCCAACGCCGGCAAGTCCACCTTCTACACCGCAGCCACGATGGCCGAGGTCGATGTGGCAAACTACCCGTTTACCACGATCGACGGGAACCGAGGGGTCTCACACGTTCGGACCGACTGCCCCTGTCTCGATCTCGAGGAGCGGTGTGACAACGAGACGTGCCACGATGGGAAACGCTATGTTCCCGTGGAACTCCTCGACGTAGCCGGACTCGTTCCTGGTGCTCACGATGGCCGTGGCCTCGGGAACCAGTTTCTCGACGAATTGACCGACGCCGACGCGATTCTCAACATCGTGGACGCGTCAGGCGGAACGAACGCAGAAGGCGAGCCGGTCGAAGTTGGAAGTCATGACCCGCTCGAGGACGTGGATTTCATCGAGCGGGAGATGGACCTGTGGCTTGCCTCGATCGTCGACCGGAACTGGGAGTCGATCGAACGTCAGGCCCGCTCTCCCGGCTTCGACATCGACGAGGCACTCACCGAGATGCTCACCGGGTTCGGCGCGACGACCGCTGATGTCGCGGCCAGCCTCCGTGAACTCGACTATCCCGAGGACCCCGCAAAGTGGACGGATGAGCAGCGTGAGGCGCTCGCCGTTGAGATCCGAACGCGGACAAAGCCGATTGTCGTCGTTGCGAACAAAATCGACGTCGCACCCTCAGAAAACGTCGAAGCGCTGTTGAATCTCGATCGGCCTGTTGTCCCCGCGACAGCAGAGGGTGAAGTCGCGCTCCGTCGCGGAGTCGAACAGGGCGTGATCGATTACGACCCTGGAGACGCGTCCTTTTCCGTTGGTGCCAAACTGGACTCGGGAACCCAATCGACCCTCGATGCGCTCGAAGAAACGATGGAGCAGTGGGACGGAACTGGCGTTCAGGCAGCCCTCAAAACGGCCGTATACGACCTTCTCGATCACATTACTGTGTTTCCCGTCCAAGATCCGACACACTGGACCGACGCACATGGAAACGTGCTCCCAGACGCCTTGTTGCTCCCACGAGGCTCAACCCCCCGCGATCTCGCATTTGCGGTTCACTCGGACATCGGTGAGGGCTATCTCCACGCACTCGATGCCCGGTCCAACCGTGATGTCGGTGAGGAATACGAACTCACAGAAGGTGATGTTATCAAAATTGTCAGCACGGCAAATTGACCTCGGAGATCGCTGTCAGCAATTTTAAGCAAGCGGCCCGGAAACCGTCAGAAGACCTGAATGGACTGGCGACATCGACTCGAAGACGCGACTGCTACGGTTGGATACGGTCCGGTGGGATTGCTCGTGACTGGCTGGCTGCTCTGGCTGTTCATCGGCGCCTGGGCAATTACCCCCTCAAGTGTTCTACCGCTGACAATGGAGGCCTTCGAAATCCAGGAGACTGCGGCCGCCTGGATCATAACGGCCCCCCAACTTGCGGCCGTCGTGGCTGGCCTCCCAGTGGGGATGGCCCTTGACCGAATCGACAAAGGGCGGGCCGTCCTCCTCTCGTCCTTGCTTTTGGTCGTTGTCGGCCTCATCAATTCAGCAGTGGCTGCCGGGGACGCCTATTATGCCTTACTCGGAAGCCGGGTAATCGGCGGATTCGGACTCGTAACGATCTGGATCGCCCAAACCGCGATGATTACCCGTGCTTTCCCGGCCAAACGGGAGGCAACTGCAGTGAGTCTGTTTGTCACCGGGTATCCCTCCGGCTACGCCTTCGGACAGTTCATGGGCCCAGTCGTTGCAAACGCACTGGACTGGACGGCGACTTTTGGGGTGTTTACCACCCTGGGCTTCGTGTTCGGAGCGGGATTTTACCTGATCGATCGACGAGTCAAAGCCACCGAAACGGTTGGGTCGGCCCCGAGCACCTCGGACCTCCGAAAGGCACTCATGAACCGGGGGGTCTGGGGAGTCGGACTCATCTCGTTGCTTTCCTACATGATTTACATGATCTACAACAGTTGGATGCCGACCTATCTCACCTCGACGTTTGAAATCGAACTGGCTCTTGGAGGACTGCTGACGGCTCTTTTCCCGGCCATCGGACTCCTTGCCCGACCAGGAGGTGGCCTGCTCTCCGAGCAGGTGTTCGGTGGCCGTTCGTTTCCGATGATCGCCATCTCTTTTGCCGGATCAGGACTTGTCGCCGTCGGAATGATTCTCAGCAAGCGCCTCGTGGTGGTAGCAGGCGGGTTAGTCGTCGCCGGGTTTGCGATCCAACTCCAGTTCGGCCTCTTGTACACGCTCGTCCAGCGGTACGTCCCCAGAAACGTCGGCGGGACAGCGGTCTCGGTCGTGAGTGCAGTCGGATGGCTCGGAACCTTCGTCGGGCCCCCAATCCTGGGTGCAGTCATCGAAACCACAGGGAATTACGGCTCCGTGTTTACCGGGGCCGTGTTGCTCGCACTCGGTGGCATAGTGACGATTCTGGTCCTGACCGAGCCGCCGGTCAGATGAGACCGATTACGAGACGGCCTGCGTCGCGTCTCGCATGACATCCAAGGCCTCACGGATCGTTTCCAAATCCGTCGCATACGAGATCCTGGCGTACCCCGATCCGGCGTCACCGAAGGCCGACCCGGGAACCACGATGACGCCTCGTTCGATGACCGCATCGACCCATCCCGCAGGCACTTCTGGCATGACGTAGAACGCGCCCCGCGGTTCCGGCACGCTAAGCCCCATGTCTTCAAGCCCGGACCGAAGTACATCTCGGCGGGTTTCAAACGCTTCAACCATGTCCTCGACTTGCTCTTGGGGTCCCCGAAGCGCCGCTTCGGCAGCGTGCTGGGCCGGCGCACTGGCACACGCTTGGATGTACTGATGAACACGGAGCATTCGTTCGATTCGCGCTTCACTGGCAACGACCCACCCGAGCCGCCACCCTGTCATCGAGTACGTCTTCGAGGCGGCATTGATTACCACGACGTTGTCCGAGTCGGCAAATTCCATGGGCGAACGA
Source organism: Halodesulfurarchaeum sp. (assembly GCF_036626455.1). Lineage (NCBI taxonomy): Archaea > Methanobacteriati > Methanobacteriota > Halobacteria > Halobacteriales > Halobacteriaceae > Halodesulfurarchaeum > Halodesulfurarchaeum sp. Next base: position 61,082 of record NZ_JAZKRK010000006.1, read on the forward strand.
TGCGTACCCTCGAAGACGATCTGTTCGTACACCTCATCTGAAATAAGGAGGACGTCATATTCGTCCGCAATACGGGCGAAAGCACGCATATCCGACGGTGGCTGGACGGCACCGGTTGGATTCGCCGGACTGTTGATGATAATCGCGGCCGTATCCGGGGTGATTCGCTCTTCCACGGCTGCTGGTGAGAGAGTGAGGTCATCGCGGAGCGGCACAGAGACAGGAGTACCACCGGCCAGTTTCGTCAACGCGGAGTACGAAACAAAACCCGGGTCTGGGTGCAAAACCTCATCACCCGAATCAACATGGGCTTCGAGAGCCAGATGAAGGGCTTCACTCCCACCAGCCGTCGCAATGACCTGCTCGCGGGATACGTCAAGATCGTTGTCTCGGGCATGTTTCTCTCGGATGGCATCTCGAAGTGATTCAGTCCCGAAATTCGAGGTGTAGGCGTCAGCCTTCCCTGTTTCGATAGCCTCGACAGCGGCTGCCCGGGCATGCTCCGGCGTCGGGAAATCCGGTTGCCCGAGACCCAGGTTGATCGCCTCACTGCCGGCCGCTTCGAACACTTCTCGGATGCCGCTGATCGAGACCGATTCGACGCGACGTGAGAACTCCACCATGCCTTGTTGGGCGGGCAGTCGCCTGTTAAGTCTACGGAATCCTTCCTGCTATTGGTACATCCGCAACGGCTGGGCCTGACTACTCTCCTCCTCGCTGGCCTGTTGCATACGCTTTGCAAGGGCCTCCTTCTGTGTGCGGATCTCTTCGGCCCGTCCGACAAGGTCATCCGTCGGAACGGAAATGTCTGCGATCGGTTCAATGCCGTTTGCAATGAGTTGGCGGGCCGCTGCAGGGTCCGGGAACTGTGGATCGCTTTCGACGATCAGCCCACAGGAATCGAGAGCACAGTGATGGGCCCGGTTGACAAGTGCGCCTGTCGGCCCACCAATCGCACCCCGTTCCTCAGGGGGCTGAATATTGTTCGCTTCCAATTGGTCGGCTGCCTCGCCAGTTGCGACGCCGAACACTGCAGGAAGCCGATCAGGTTTCGCCTCCTCGAGTGCCAAACCACTCAAAAAGAGGGGGAACGCCTCGACCTGATCGATCCAGTCAACCAACGTTTCGGCAAAATTAGGCGCGGTCTGTCGAGAGACCGGGACATCACTCTGGAGGGCGAGCAAGTCCCGTGTTTCGGTTGCGTAAATCCTGACCGGAGTACCGACATCGTGTTCCCCCTCGCCATAGATGGCGATTTTCGGCAAGCCATCACAAGCTACGTACCCGACTGCGTCCATATCGAGTGTCTCGATGATGTGATCAGTTGCGATCTTCCCGACGAGACCGACCCCTGGCAACCCTTCGATCATCTTCGGTCGGTCAAGATCCACGTCGTGGTTCAGTACAACAGATCCCATACGACAAATTCGTTTTCCGTAGGGTTGTAGCTTGGGTTGCCGTAACACGGCTCCGTAACACCTTAACCGACACCCACCAAAGCCGGGTCGAATGGAATCCCTCCGGCGGTACGAGTCCATCGTCCCGAACTTCGACGCGTTCCGAACCGCACTCACGCGGCCGTTGCCAACAACGGTCCGGGTGAATACGATTCAAGCCACGCCCCAGCGTGTAATTGACGCTTTCGAAGACGCCGACATCCGCGTCAAGCAGCGAGAAACCCAGGAAACTCTGCTCGAAGTTGGGACGAACAAACCCGGAAACACCTGGGCCCACGTCCACGGCTGGATTCACGGCCAGGAGGAGGTATCGACGATTCCACCCCGCGTTCTCGATCCGGACCCTGGAGACACTGTTTGGGCTGCCGCCGCCGCGCCAGGTGGGAAAGCCACCCAAATTGCTGCACGCATGGATGATCGCGGCCTCGTCATCGCGAATGACGATAATCTCGGCCGGTTGTCGGCGCTGCGGTCGAACGCCGACCGGCTTGGTGTGACCTCGATGGCGGTCACCAACCAGGACGCTCGCAATTTCAGTTTCAATCCCATCGGCATCGAAGGGGTCGACCACGCACTGGTGGACGCTCCATGCACATGTGAAGGGACTCTGCGAAAGAATCCAGACGCCCTCGATGATGCTGGGCCAGGTGCAAGTCAGAATCTCGCAACGGTCCAACGGGATATTCTCGTTCGTGCGATCAAAGCAACCCGTCACGGTGGAACAGTAGTATATTCGACGTGTACTTTCGCGCCGGAAGAAAACGAGTCAGTGGTCGATGCCGCCATCACGGAGACTGCAGCCCACGTCGTCGACTTCGAAACCCGACTTCCGACTGAACCCGGTCTCAAATCCTGGGATGGAACCGATTTCCATCCAACTCTCGAGAAAACCAAACGGTATTATCCACATCAAACCGACACTGGTGGCTTCTACGTCGCGAAACTGGAGGTGGGGCAATGACGGGAGAGAATCAGAGCGATACATTCGAACGTGTTCCCGAAACAGCGGCCGACAGACAGGTCGAGGGACGCCCAACTCGGCCAGAAGTGCTCGAATACTGGGCCGACCGGTTCGACATTCCGCCTGAAACGTTCGACGGAGTCACGTTCTGGGAGAAAGGGGCCGGCCGTATCTGGGCACTCAGTAACGACCTGGATGGCCCGGTGCCGATCCAAGCACTCGGACTCCCGGTGTTACGAACCCGACAGGAGTTCTGGAAACCGACGACGATCGCTGCCAGGCGGTTTGGAGCGAGTGCATCAAAGAACGTCATCCAGCTCGATGCGCCCACTGCACGTCGATTTCTCGCCGGGGACGACCAGGAGGTACCCTGGGATGGTGATTGGGGCTACCTGATAATCACCCACGAGGTCGCTGACAGTTTCGAACCGATCGGGGTCGGTCGGTACACATACGGCTCCCTGCAGTCGATGCTTCCCAAGGGGCGCCGCCGAAAGTTCGAGGAAGGGGAAAGTATTTCCAAGACCTAAACCAAAATCCGCCGATGGAACGTCGGACGGTACTTCGAGCTACTGGGACAGTGCTCCTCGGCCTGACAGCAGGCTGTCTTGGAGACGACGAACCGGAATTCATGCTGCGAGTCGTCAACCAGAACTTCGGTGCTGGGCCCGATGGAAATTTGACCGTGTGGGTGACCGTTTCAAACCCCGGCAACGAACGCCAATCCGGAACGGTGTATGTCAAAGCTGACCTCAACGACGACTCGATGGTTCGCGTGCGCGATGTGACTCTCGATGCACACGAGACGACAGAGATACAGATCACGTATGACCAGGTATACGACGACGTTACGTCCTTTACCCTCGATGCGAGCGTCGAAGAAAGTGAGTGACACACATCCGTTCAGACGGATTTCTATATCCTTAAACCGCGCCAGTGGCTTTGCTCTCCCATGAGCGAGTCCGAGGAGTCCACTGACCAGCCGCCGGATGCGGACGGTCCTGCAGACAAAACAGTCGTCGCCGAAGTCGCCGCATACGACGAGGAACTGGCCGAAGACGTCGGCGCTCTCCTCGAGCGAGTCACCGAACTCCAAGCGGACGTCGAAGCGGTCGAATCGGAGCTGGAAACAGCCGAGGAGCGACTCGAACGCACACGTGCAGACTTCAAGAATTACAAGGAGCGGGCCAAACGCCAGCAAGAAGAGATCAAAGAGCGGGCGACCGAAGACCTGGTCGAGCGCTTGCTGGAAGTCCGGGACAATGTGGGCCGGGCCTTGAACGAAGAAGCGGATAACGTCGATTCGTTACGTGATGGTATCGAACTGACCCGAAAGCAGTTTGATCGCGTGCTTGCGGAAGAAGACGTCGAGCGAATCGAGCCCGAACCCGGGAACGAAGTGGACGCGACCAAACATGAAGTAATGATGCGCGTGGGAAGTGAGGAGCCCGAAGATGCGATTGCATCCGTATACAGACCGGGATACAAAATGGCTGACAAAATCCTTCGCCCAGCCCAGGTTACGGTGTCGGACGGTCCAGAGGAAACCGAATCAACGAGCGAAAGCCTCTCCTCGGAAGAAGCGGCGAAGTAAGACCAGTTCGAGCAGCGACACACTAATTGAACGTCATCCGGCGCCAATACAACCGGTTTCGGGACAGGTTACGATATCCATCGTCGATTTGTACCCAGTTGACAAGGACCAAGACGGTGACATTGCGGTCCGGTTATAACCTGTGGCCCATCCGACACCCCTATTCAATAAACCACAAGACAGCGGCGGGTCCGTGTCGCGGACCGACGAGCCGCACTAGCAAGGCTTAAAGGGTAAAGAAAGCATACAATCTGCCAAGATGGCTACTGAGAAGATTCTCGGAATCGATCTCGGGACGACGAACAGCGCATTGGCAATCATGGAGGGCGGCGAACCGGAAATTATCGTCAACGGTGAAGGAGACCGGACCACACCGTCAGTCGTGGCCTTCGACGACGGCGAGCAGATCGTCGGCAAAGCCGCCAAAAACCAGGCTGTTCAGAATGCGGACGACACGGTCCAGTCCATCAAGCGCCACATGGGCGAGGACTACTCCGTCGAACTCGAGGACGAGGAATACAGCCCGGAGCAGATCTCCGCGATGGTCCTTCAAAAGATCAAGCGGGACGCCGAGGAGTACCTCGACCAGGATGTCGAGAAGGCGGTCATTACGGTTCCAGCCTACTTCAACGACAAACAGCGCCAGGCGACAAAGGACGCCGGTGAGATCGCTGGCCTGACCGTCGAGCGAATCGTCAACGAGCCGACGGCCGCAAGTATGGCATATGGGCTCGACGACGAATCCGAACAGACGGTACTCGTCTTCGATCTTGGAGGCGGAACCTTCGACGTCTCGATTCTCGACCTCGGGAGCGGCATCTACGAAGTGGTTGCCACGAACGGTGACAACACGCTCGGCGGTGACGACTGGGACGAGGCGATCATCGAATGGCTCGCCAAAAACTTCGAAAACGAGTACGGAATCGACCTGCGGGAGGACCGTCAGGCTCTCCAACGGCTGAAAGACGCAGCCGAAGAGGCCAAAATCGAGTTGACCTCCCGGAAGGAGACGACCATCAACCTGCCGTTCATTACGGCCACCGAGGATGGCCCAGTCCACCTCGAAGAAGACCTGACCCGGGCGAAGTTCGAATCGCTCACTCAGGACCTCCTCGAACGAACCGTTAATCCGACCAAGCAGGCTCTCGAAGACGCCGAACTGTCGAAAACTGACATCGACGAGGTCATTCTCGTGGGTGGTTCGACCAGAATGCCACAGGTCCAGGAGCAGGTTGAGGAACTCACGGGGAAGGAGCCAAAGAAGAACGTCAACCCGGACGAAGCGGTCGCGCTTGGTGCAGCGATTCAAGGTGGCGTTCTCGCGGGTGAAGTCGAGGACATCGTCCTGCTCGATGTCACCCCACTTTCCCTTGGCGTCGAAGTCAAAGGGGGCCTATTCGAACGGCTGATCGAGAAGAACACGACAATTCCGACCGAGGAATCGAAGATCTTCACTACGGCCGCACCTAATCAGACCTCAGTCCAGATTCGAGTGTTCCAGGGCGAGCGTGAAATCGCCGAAGAGAACGAGCTCCTCGGTGAGTTCATGCTCTCGGGCATCCCGCCCGCACCTGCCGGCACACCACAGATCGAGGTCACATTTTCGATCGACTCCGACGGCCTCGTCAATGTGTCCGCCGAAGACCAGGGCTCTGGCGAAAAGGAGGAGATCACCATCGAAGGTGGGGTCGGTCTCTCGGACGACGAGATCGACGAGATGAAAGAAGAAGCCGAAGAACACGCCGAGGAGGACCGCAAGCGCCGCGAACGCATCGAAGCGCGGAACGAAGCGGAAGGCGCAGTCCAGCGGGCTGAAAACCTTCTCGAGGAAAACGAAGAGATGGTCGATGCTGACCTCGAAGAAGACATTCAAGTCGAGATCGAGACCGTCGAAGAACTCCTCAAAGACGAGGATGCGACCGCCGAGGAACTCCAGGAGGCCACCGAAGAGCTAACCAACGCTCTTCAAGAAATCGGCAAACAGGCCTATCAGCAAGGCGCCGGAGGCGCCGCTGGTGCTGGAGAGGGTGCTGCTGCCGCCGGGGCAGGACCAGGTGCCGCAGGGGCTGCTGGGCCAGCCGGTGGGGCTGGCGCCGAGACAGACGAGGAGTATGTTGACGCCGACTTCGAAGATGTCGACGACGAGGAGGAGGACGCCTGAGACCAGTTGCTGAGCGACCCCACCCGGATGGCAGGTCGTGTCCCGATGCAACAGGACCAAGTATGAGACTCCGCTACCCGATTTCGAGGAGATGAGCGAGGACTTCTATTCGTTGCTCGGGGTTTCCCGTGACGCAAGCGAGGAGGAGATCAAACGGGCCTATCGCCAGAAAGCGGCCCAGAATCACCCGGACGTAAGCGACGACGAAAACGCCGAGGAACACTTCAAGAAACTGCAGAAGGCTAAAGAAGTCCTCACGGACGAGGAGAAACGCCGGATGTACGACCAACTGGGCCACGAGCAGTTCATGCAGGCCGACAAACAAGGGGCCACTGACAACGGGGGTCGTGGCCGTGGTGGTCGCCGTCGCGCAGGCGGAGATCCCTTCGGCGGTGGCATGGGAGACATCGGCGACATTTTCGACCAGTTTTTCGGTGGCGGCCGTGGTCAAACCCGGACACGACAACGGGCGACGAGCGGTCGAGACCTCAAAACCTCTCTCACCATCTCCCTCGAAGAGGCCACGAAAGGAGTCACTAAACAGGTCACGGTAACTCGCCCCGAACCGTGTGACGTTTGCAATGGGTCGGGGCATCCGCCAGATGCCAACGCCCGTTCCTGTCCGAACTGTAACGGCCAGGGGCAAGTTCGTGAGGTTCGCCGGACGGCCCTCGGTCGCGTCCAGCAAACGCGCACCTGTCCACGATGTGAGGGCGATGGGCAAATCTACGAAGACGTCTGTTCGAACTGTGGTGGGGATGGAACCGCGAGACAACAGGCCACACTCTCAGTCGATGTCCCAGCGGGGATCCGCAGCGGGCAGACCCTTCGAATGAACGGCGAAGGGGCTCCTGGAGAACAGGGCGCACCCAACGGCGACCTGCTCATCGAGGTGGAAATCGATGAGCACCCAGAATTCGAACGCGACGGAGACGACTTGCATACACAGGAACCCCTTTCGTTCCCCCAGGCTGTGTTCGGGGACACGATCCAGGTCGAGACCATCGACGGCCGTGTCGATGTCGACATCCCTGCTGGAACACAGAGCGGCGAGACGCTCCGGCTTCGTGACGAAGGTATCCCACATCTCCGGGGACGAGGCCAGGGTGACCTTTACATTCACCTGCAAGTCGTGACGCCTGAAGACCTCTCCCAAACCCAAAAAGAGGCCCTGGAACAGTTCGCGGAAGCCGGTGGGGAAGAACTTGAGATCGACGAAGGCTTTATCGACCGGATTCGAAACTCGCTGTAACCCGCTCGCCCCACAAACCATTTTGCCCGTGGCGCTAATTCTCATACCATGTACGTACGGGACGCGAAAAACCGCGAGGAAGTCTGGCTTCTCGATCGACTCGAGGAGTTTCACTTCGAGGATTCGGCGTTCCGCTCCCGGGATTACGTCCTCGGCATCGACCAACGGCGGGGCGAAAAAACGGGGTTCGGCCGACTTCGCATTCATCGGACAGAAGCGGGCGAGATCTGTGAAGTCTCGAATCTCGGCGTCCTCGAGGAATTCCGCGGTGATGGCTTTGGCGCCCACATCCTCGAACAACTCGTCGAAAACGCCAGTGAAGAGGGATTTCAAGAACTCTACGCGCTCTCGCCGGCCCCCGACTATCTCGAACAGTTCGGGTTCGAACGAATCGAGCCCGCAGCGCTGCCAGACCCGCTGAAACCTCGGTTCGAGGACATCAAATCGCGACATCCGGATGCTGCACCGTCCCGAATCGATAGTGACACGTTTACAGTACCACGACGGCTCCGTCGCCGTTTTGGCGAGGAAGAAGAAGAAGAAACCGAGTCAGAGGGAGACGAACAGGCCGAAGATTTCGGCATCGATCCAAAGACAGCCACGTACAAGTACGACGTAAATTGAAACTTCCCCGACAAAGGGGCGAGTTGGACCAGTCCCGCGAGTTTTTTAGGACCCGACGGCGGAGTTAAATACAACAATGCCCACGGAGTCCTTCGACGTGGTCGTCGTCGGCGGGGGTACCGCCGGCACCTTCGCCGCGTCGACAGTTGCAGATGCCGGCCTCGATGTCGTCTTACTCGAGCGAAAATCCGAATCGAATGCCGGACACATCGCGTGCGGTGACGCGATCAAGGGCAAGTCGACCTTCCCGGATGTCATCGATCGTGAATACCTCAAGGACGAATCCTTTACGAACGAAAATATCCAATACGCCCGCTTCGAAAACCCACAAACTGAGGAAACCCTTGAGATTCCCTTCGAAGAAGCCGGGGCAGTCGTCGACCGCCGACGGTACGGTGAGGTCCTCTTAGAGGAGTCCGAGCGGTTGGGCGTTGATATCCGGTACAACCAGGTCGTACAGGACGTCATCCAAGAAAAGGGGCAGGTAAAGGGTGTCCACAGTTCGCAAAACGGGGACCAAACAACCTTCGAGGCCGAGATGGTGATCGACGCGGCCGGAGCGATGTCGATTCTGCAAGACCAGGTAGATTTCTCCGAGAGCACCTTCGATACGAAGGTTCACTTTCAGCAGTTCTGTTCGGCGTATCGGGAAGTTATCGAAGTCGAAGATCCAGTCGAATACGACGACTCGATCGTCTTCATGCCAACCGCCGAACTTGGCTATCTCTGGTATTTCCCCAGGACGGAAACGATGATCAACGCAGGGCTTGGATTTCAGATGAACAAACCGCCGATGAAACTCGTCGATCACCTCAAGAAAGACGTGCGGAGTCGGTCCGAATTCGAGAATGCGAAGGTTATCGACAAACTCGGAGCCGCCCTGCCGACCCGAAGACCGTACGATTCCGCTGTCGCACCCGGCTATGCTGCGGTGGGTGACGCCGCCGCCCATGTCAACCCCGCGACCGGTGGCGGCATTCCCGGCGCAGCCAAAGCCGGACACTGGGCCGCAGAAGCCGCAATCAAAGGAATCGAGAACGGTGACGTAAGCGAGGACGCACTCTGGGAGTACAACCGAAAGGTAATGACGGACTTCGGGAAGCGGTTTGCCGCGATTGACCTCTACAACATTTGGGCCGGCACCCACAATGTGGACGAATTAACGGGAATCGTGACTGCACTCCCCGGACAGGCATTGATCGACGCACTCGGAAAGGGGGCCGCTGGCATGTCCCTTGGGCTGAAACTGGATACGCTTCGACGGACATTCGGGCACTGGAAAACGCTCTTCGGCCTGTATCGGGTCCACCAACAGGCCCTCAAACTCAAAGCAGTGTACGACGACTATCCTAGGGATCCCGACGGCTTCGAGGACTGGCGGGCCAGACGAGACGAAATCTACGACACCGTTTATGAAATCAGCGGCGCGGACCCGAAGTACTAATCCGCTACCGAGGCCCCAACCGTTTTGATTCGGACCCCCGAAAGTTCTCGTATGTCATCGGATCACAACGAGACAGCGCCAGCAGTAAAGATTCCGAACTTTGGAATCGGAACCTGGGAAAACACAGATCCCGATGCCTGTGCAAAAGCTGTCAAGACGGCCCTCGAAATGGGCTATCGCCACGTCGATACAGCCCAAATCTACGGCAACGAAGAGCACGTCGGCCGTGGGATCGAGTCGGCCGCAGTCGATCGTGAGGACATATTCCTGGCGACGAAAGTCTGGATTGACAGTTTGAATCCGGACGCCGTTCGCCGGACGACAAAGACGAGTTTGGATAAACTGGGCGTCGATTCGGTCGATCTGCTCTACGTTCACTGGCCGGCCGATACATACGATCCGGAAACCACCCTCTCAGCGTTCGAGACTCTTCAACAGGAAGGGCTAACCAGCCATATTGGCGTGAGTAACTTCGAACCCAGACACCTCGAAACGGCCCGAAGAATGCTCGGAGAAGGCCCTTTTGCAAACCAGATCGAAATGCATCCGTTGTTGCCACAGAAAGAACTGCAAAAGTCCGTGGCGGGAACCCGAACGGAAATCGTGGCGTATTCGCCGCTCGCACGTGGGAACGTCTTCACCGTGCCCGAAATCTCGTCCATTGCCGAGAAACACACAGTCAGCGAAGCCCAGGTAAGTCTGGCGTGGCTCGCGGAGAAAGGTGTAACCCGGATCCCAAAAGCAACCACCAAGGATCACATCGCGGATAACTGGGCCAGCCGAGAACTGAAGTTGGATCCAGAAGATATCGACCACATCGATGGAATCGATCGGACCGAACGACAGGTGGATCCGGGATTCGGTCCCTGGAATTAGAACCGACTGTCTCTCCTGTTTACATGTAGCCAAGGTCACGGAGCCGTTCCATCAGGTCCTCTTTGTCCTGGGCTCGGCCCGCTCGCTCGGTCGTCCCCTCGAGATCCTGCTTCCAAGCCGGGACCTGGTCTGATTTTTCCGTGCTCACTTGGCTCCCGAGCGACCGGAACCCTTCGAAATACTTCGGCGAGACTGGAATGTCCTCCCGGTCGACGCCTTCGGGAAGATCATCGAAGGTCTGGGGCACGTAGCCCTCATCAGGGAACTCAGAAACGGTTTCCGGCACTACGAAATTCCAGAAGGCCTCCCAGACGTCGGCTTCGTCGAACTGGAGAATCGGTTGCACACGGTCGTGTGGCGGATAGATATCCGGGTTATGGCGTGGACTCAAGAACGTCTCGTCGGCGCGGGCTTCCTGTTCGTCCCAGCGAACGCCTGAGATGACCCCGTCGATTTCGTGCTCCTCGAGTGAATCGTTGAGGGCGACGGTTTTGAGAAGGTGATTGCCAACGTAGGTGTCCAGTAGGAACGGGAAGGAGTCCTCTTCATATTCCAGAATCTCGTTGACGTGGCGTTGGTTGTGATCGGACAGTTCCGATATCTCGATGTCATCTCCCGGTTCGAGATCCCGCGAGTCGACGATGTCTCCGATATCCTCATTGCGAGCCCATATGACTTCGATATCCCATCGAGCCGCCCAGTCTTCGACGAACTCGTGGAGGTCCTCGAAATGTTGGAAATGGTCGATAAAGACCGCCGGGGGCATGTCGTAGCCCAGTTCGTTGGCGACCTCCCGAACCAGGTACAGTGTTAAGGTCGAGTCCTTGCCACCGGTCCACATGACGGCCGGATTTTCGTACTCCATGAGGCCTGTTTTGACGACTTCGATCCCTTTCTGGATCTTTGCCTCGATATCTGGATAGCTTTCAGCACTTTCCTCTTCGCCTGCTGTGTAATCGACGTCGACGTAGTCCGGAAATCCGTCGCGCATCGCCGTCGGATTAGCGGTCTGGAGGGATAAAAGAACGGATTCGTTACAAGTCCGGTGCCGGGGCTGCCTTTTGAAGTGCTGTTTCGGCAATATTTCCGCCATAGTCGGCACTCCGTGAGAGCGAGTCGACAATCAAGCCGAGGAATCGGGCGCGAGTGGGATCAAGTTGACGGAGTTGATCATCGATAGTTCTGGCCTGATCGTCGATTTCACTCACTCCAGTCCGAGCATCGTTTGCGAGTGAGGTGGCAAGGTCAGCCTCCGTCTCAAAGAGCGCATCAAACGCCGTCTCGATAATCTCTGTGGCCTCCCCACACAGGGTATCCAAGGAATCAATGACATCCTCGGGGATCGTGGCATCGAGTTCGAGGGTCAATTGACTGATCTTCGCCGCGTGATCCGCGATCCGTTCGAATTGTCTGGCACTCGAATGATAGTCAAAACAGTTCTCTCGGGACAGGCCAATCTCACGAGCCATTTGTGGAGACCGAAGTGTGCTACGAAAAATCCGAGAAACCACATACCACAGTCGGTCAACGTCATCGTCTCGTGCAATTACATCGCGAGCAAGATCCATGTCGTGATTTTTGAGTGCGCTCATGGCATCTTCGAGCATCGAACGGGCAATGAGGTGCATCCGTTCGACAGCACTGTGAACAGACAGTTCCGACGAATCGAGTAGATCCTGTACGAGAACCGTATCGACAGTTTCCTCTAAGACTTCGAGTCCCACGAGACTTTGAGTTGCTTCACGAATGACTCGCCGCTGACCTGGGGTGATTTGATCTGCAGTGAGTTCGATTTCGTCGAACCCGCTCACATACATTGTCATGACCCCTCGCATCAACGCGTCCCCCGTTTTGTCGGTGATGTCAAGTTCGCCCCGTGTCGGCCCACTCGAAGACGCAGGTGTCAATAGAAGCGAGCCGTTGTCTGGATGAAACACGACCTCCACTCCCGCAGAGATATCGTGGTCCCTTGCCCATTCCTTTGGGATCGAGATGGTAAATGTCGATCCTCCGGTGAGTTGGACCTTTCGCCGTTCCATACTGAATCTCTTATCGGGACGATTGTAAACTAATCGGAATCTATATAGAAAAGATATAATTGAGGTTAATAATCAGTTATCCGCCAGTGAGGGGAGATCACATAATCACCAGTAGGTATACGCAACTTTCCGATTTGGTCAAACATTTCGGTTATATAGGAGAAATATCAATGCCTACTTAAGAACCGTACAGGTTCATCTGTCTTGCAAACTGGTCTCCGATCTTGGCTCTATGGTGTCGCAACTTATGGAATGTGCAGAATAATTGAACTGCATGACAAATTGATCCGCAATCGGATACCGTATATCGAGCAAAACAATGACACCCGGATTAGCTATCAAGTCGGCCCAGAGGAGTGCGAATACCGGCTCCTCGACAAATTAGATCAAGAGTCAACGGAAAACCGTGAAAATGGAGATATCAAGAAGTTTGGCTGCAAACAAGAGTAAAATAAACAACCCGAACTCCCACAATATTATAATACGCGAATTGGAACGACTTCGTTGGGAAAATTTAATGAGCGTTGACAGTTCGAAGAACGGATCGACTTCAACCGAGTTGAACCCGCAACTAACCTGCGCAGATTTCGAACTTCTCGAGGTTATTATAGTAGTTCTAAGTATAATTTTGCGACCATCGGAATCAACCAGTCGTAGACACCTGAAGATTTCACGGTCCTTATTTATCTATTTATTAAACAGAGAAAATATGGAAGTTTTCGAGCCACTGGACAAACGAAATTCGATTATATCAGACATATTTCGGGTGAGTGGTGATCTGGATTCGCCAGTCACATTTACAAGATACGAAACAGCCGGTGAATTCAGTCTTGGTGAGATAAAGAACCACTTCAGCAGCTGGCAGGAAGCGTTATTGATGTCGGGGGTGGAGGTTTCAGCAAAATCCCCAGTAGAGTCAACGGCTGAGGCAAAAGATCTTTGTGCAGATTTGCGACAATTGAACAATCGAGACAATTCGGTAACGTCGGTAGCGGGATACATTCACCATGGGTCACACCCGTTGCACGAATATTACAACAGGTATGGGAGATGGTTTGAGGCGTTAGTTGATGCAGGAGTGTTTGACTCATCAAGGGCGAGAACTCCATTCAAGTACCTCGATGATTTGTTGTGGGCTCGTGCGAGGGCGAATGATAAACGAATCACGAATACCGAGTTTAGTTATGAGTCCTACAAGAAAAACGGTGGAGAATTCTCGAAGGAAACGTTCCAGGAAACGTTTGGAGGGTGGAACGTGGCAAAGAGACAGATCGGTTTGACAGTTTAGTATACCAGTGTAAACTGGTTCAAATCCCCGAATTCAACAATTAAAGCACTAACGAATTTTCTTATTCCGATTCAAACTGTATTGTCACCAAAAGAAACAATACATTTGCGAAAATTGTTAGTATATTATTAATTTGTACAACCCAAAACCGACAGGTTCTGGCCACTGCAGAACCCCATAAATGTATAGCGATATTTGCTATATATTTGCGAAACACACCATGATTTGGGATTTTCAGATTGGCGAAAAAATTCCGGCTTGATAATTTGTAATGCCCTGATTGCTATAACCAATACTGTCGAAAGCCGCCGTCATGACATCTACAAACCAACAGTCACCAATTTACTAACCTATTAATTTCACACCGGTATTCATAATTATTCCTTTGAGACTGATCAATCGGCAATATGTCTCAGTTGATCGAAGGTGAAAACAAGGAAAAAAAAACCACGACGATGTAATTTGAACGTACTCGATTCCTTCCCTACTAATGGAGCCAGCTATTTCTGCAGTCTATAGACCTAACAAAAGTAAATTTTCTGTCTCCAATTAGCGTCCAATTGAACTGGTAGCCGTTGAATTGGCTCCCATAATAGCTATTATCGGCATATGATGTGTTGTGCGTAATATAACAATCAAATAATAAAAATATAATATATTTTGGCTCTAAGTGCGCCCATGTTGATCTAAATAAGATACTTTATTTTGATAGCTACAAGATTTATGTATCTGGTCTCCCAAGTCCAATCCATGCCCGATTCCGATGACTCGACTGACCGCGTTGGGATTACGACCTACATTCCGGAGTCACAAAAAGCTCAGTGGGAAGCCCACGCTGCGGATTTCAATATGAGCCAATCAGAATTCGTCCGTTCAATGGTTCAGGCCGGGCGTCGGGGGTTCGATGAAACCGGAACCGATTCAACCGGTTCTTCGGGCTCTAACCCCGGGGGAAACATACCGGAAACGGTGGTCCAGGCACTTGATGCAGAAGGTCGTCTCTCATGGGAGGAACTCCTCGAGATAGTGATAGGTGATGTAGAATCACGACTCGAAGATGCAATCGTTGACCTCCAGGAAAATGGTCGTATCGCGCACCAACCGCGAGATGGCACGTATTCGCTCCAGGAAGACCTATGACCGATACAAACGATCCAATTGCATACTTTCTCGAGGATATGTCCTATCACGGTCGGTCCACGCGAACCCGGGAGGCCTACGAACGGGTTCTCAGAGACTTCGAAGCCGATCTTGAAGAAGACAATACGCTCGACTCAGTCGGCCATCGTGATTGTTTAGCCTGGATCGCCGATCTTCGCTCCACGACAGCGGAAAGTACCGTTGCGAGTTATGCAGCCTATCTCCACCGGTTTTATGCCTATATGACCGAAGTCGGTATCTTTGATGAAAACCCGATGACCCTTGTCATGGAGGAACTCGACGAGCAGATCACAACTGATCCAAACCGACGTGACATCGCACCGCCCCAAATGGCCGAGTTCGTCCAATCGACAGGGCACCCGCTTTCACAGGCCGTAATTACTCTATTGCTAAAAACCGGTATGCGAGCCGGCGAAGCCTGTAATCTAGATCTGCGTGATGTCAGTATTACCGAGGCAACAATTCCAACCGGCGGTGTCCGACCGCAATTAGCTGATCGCCCGAACTCTCTGTTCGTCTCCGATCAACCGAAACAAGGCACGGTCATCAACGGAGAAACACGGGCTATGTCAAACAAGCGCCAGAGAGAAACTGTCATTCCGATCGATGCAGAGCTTCGACGGGTTCTTATCAAATGGCTCGCAATCCGACCGGATACGACATCCCCAGCCGAGCCACTGTTCGTTAATACAGGCCGAAAGTGGGGCGATCGGCTCACTGGAAACGACATCCACCATCTGGTGACGAGTCGGGCAGCGGACTTTGGATGGTACGAATCCGGAGCAGGTGCCGGAGAAAACGTAACCCCGCACTACTTTCGACATTTCTTCACTACCCATCTCCGTGACAGAACCGGAGATCGTGGAATCGTAAAATATCTACGCGGTGATGTGGCAACAGACGTGATCGATACCTACACTCACAATTGGGGCGACCGGGTTCGGGACGTCTACGAGGCGAATATGTACTCACTTCTCGACTAATCATGGACATATAAACTGTATGTCGCTATATCAAATGTGGGGTGTGCTAGAAGCGGAATTGGAAGGGTAATTGGTCTCCGCAGACTCCGGTTCGAGATTCAAAAATGCAAACCGAGTCCTCTGCTTAGAATCAATTTCGGAACGAATCGATCCCGATTGGGTTTAAACCGCTGCCACCAGTATCAACAAGCGGATGCCAGACGCGATCGGGTTGTTCGACCCGGACCGAGTCGCCGTCGTCGGCGGGACCGATAGCGAAGGATCGATCGGCCGAGCAATCATGGAGAACCTCGAATCCTTCGACGGAACAGTACTTCCAGTCAATCCCAAAAAGGAGGAGGTTCTTGGACACACAGCAGTTTCTTCAGTCGAGGAGATTCAAGACCCAATCGACCTTGCTGTCGTGGTCGTCCCACCAAAAATAGCAATCGACGCCACCCGAGAACTCGGTGCACAAGGCGTCACAAACGTAGTCGTAATAACAGCCGGGTTTGGAGAAGCTGGAAGTGAAGGTGCGACCCGTGAACAAGAGTTGTCGAAAATCGCCGACGAATACGAAATGAATCTCGTCGGGCCGAACAGCCTCGGTGTGATGAGTACCCCAGATAACCTGAACGCGACGTTCGGTCCGTCAAATGCCATTCCTGGCGGACTTTCGTTCATGAGTCAATCCGGGGCCTTCATTACAGCCGTCGTCGACTGGGCTATCGACCAAGGGATCGGATTCAACGACATCGTTTCACTCGGAAACAAAGCAGTCCTTGACGAATCTGATTTCATCGAGATTTGGGAATCAGACCCGAATACGGAGGTCATTCTCGGCTATCTGGAGGGAATAGACGATGGACGAGCATTCATCGATAATGCACGGTCAGTCACGAAAGAAACGCCAATCATATTAGTCAAATCAGGTCGAACAGAAGCCGGAGCCCAAGCTGCATCATCCCATACGGGAACAATCGCTGGCAGTGAACGGGCCTACGAGGCAGGGCTGGACCAAGCCGGAGTTCTGCGGGCCGAAAACGTCCAAGAATTATTCGATTATGCCCAAATTCTCGAAGGCCAACCGGTCCCAGACGGTGACGGAATCGCCGTTATTTCCAACGCAGGGGGACCCGGCGTAATGGCGACCGATGCGATCGGAGAATCGAACTACGATATGGCGTCGTTTCAAGATGAAACCCTCGAAACATTACAAGATACGCTTCCAGAGGGCGCGAATATTTACAACCCGGTGGACGTGATCGGAGACGCCGACAACGAACGGTTCAAAGCCGCTATTGACATCGTTCTCTCTGACAAAAACGTCCAAGCAGCCATGGTCCTCGCCTCTCCGATAGCGGTTCTCGATTACGAAACACTTGCCATCGATATCTCAACGTTGCAAGAGAAGTATGAAACACCGGTGGCAACAGCCCTGATGGGAGGCGAGCGAATTCAAAACCCGGCCGATACGCTCAGAGAGCATGGAATTCCCAATTACTTCGACCCCGCTCGTGCCGTCAACAGTTTGGATGCGCTGATGACCTATCGGGATAATACGCAAATCGAATACGAAACGCCTGAACCGTTCGACGTCGACAAAGAGAAAGTTCAAGAAATTCTCGAAACCGCGACCAAGCGGTCGAACAGACTCGGCGTCGAAGCCATGGGAATTCTCGATGCATATGGGATCGAAACCCCAACGAGCGAAATTGTCGACTCACCCCAGGACGCACGGGCTGTTGCTGCAGAGATCACAGGGGATGTCGTCATGAAAATCGTGAGCCCAGATATCCTCCACAAATCGGATATCGGTGGCGTCAAAGTTGGCGTCCCGGAATCGGGAGTCAAAGACGCCTATGAGGATCTTCTCACACGCGCAAAGAATTACCAACCAGACGCACGAATCCTCGGTGTGCAACTACAGGAGATGGTCGATCTCGACACAGGGATAGAAACAATTCTAGGAATGAATCGAGACCCCCAATTTGGACCATTACTCCTGTTTGGACTCGGGGGCATTTTCGTCGAAATTCTCGAGGACACAACCGTCCGGGTCGCCCCGATCAGCGAACGAGAGGCAAAGACGATGATCGGCGAAATCGATTCCGCACCGTTACTCCGGGGAGCCAGAGGCAACGACCCCGTAGATGAGACAGCCCTGGTCGAAGCCATGCAACGACTCTCACTACTCGTGACGGATTTCCCGGCGATCCTCGAACTCGATATCAACCCGCTCGTCGTCTCACCGGATGGCGTACAGGCTGTGGACAGTCGACTCACCGTTGACCCTGACAAACTATGAAGACCGTACTGCTTGCATCAAGCCAGAACAGCACCGGAAAAACCGCCATCGCACTCGCCCTCGGCCAGCTCGCTCAGTCTCGCGACCAGTCAGTTGGCTACATGAAACCCAAGGGAACCCGGCTGCAGTCTAACGTCGGCAAAACTTTGGACACAGACCCAATGCTCGCCCGCGAGGTCCTGGACATCGAAGCCGAAATGCACGAAATGGAGCCGATCGTGTACTCCACGACGTTCATCGAAGGGGCGATTCGTGGCCGAGAAAACGTGTCTGAACTCCACGAACGGATGGATTCGGCCTTCGAAACACTCCAAGCGGACCGCGATCTCATGGTCGTCGAAGGGGGAGACCTCTGGACAACCGGTGGAATCGTCGACCTTGCAGACGACGATATTGCAGAGCGGTTTGACGCCGAGGTACTCCTCCTCGAACGTCTCGAATCGGTCAACGACCTCGATAGGTTACTCGGATTCGCGAATAGCCTTGATCAAAACATTGCCGGAGTTATTTTCAATGCCGTTCCCGACTCAATGTTCGATCTTGTAGAGTCCGACATCGTCCCGTTCCTCGAGGGGCGAGATATTCCCGTTCTCGGTGTCATCCCCCACAATCGTGAACTCGCGGGTGTGACAGTCTCTGACCTTACGGACGAACTCGGTGGTCGGGTACTTACTGGTGCTGAAGAGGAGGTCTTCATCGAACGCGTGCTCGTTGGCGCTATGAGCGGAGAAGCAGCACTGTCTCATTTCCGACGGACCAAAGACGCCGCTGTGGTAACCGGGGGCGATCGCGCAGATATCCAACGCGCCGCGCTTGAAGCCCCAGGTGTCAACGCCCTCATTCTCACTGGCGGGTTCGAACCACCTGGCGCGGTCCTGGGAACAGCCAGTGACAAAGACGTACCCGTGCTGTCAGTGCAATCTGACACGCTCGCAACCGTCGAACGCGCCGAACGGTTGATTCAAGGCGGCCGGGTTCGAGATGCCCGGACCGTCGAAACAATGACCCAATTGCTTCACGATCACGTCGATATTAGCCCTCTGTTAGACTGATCGATCGATCCGGTCGGTCAAACAATTAAGGGGGGCCGGGTTCTCCCTTGCACTATGGACGTAGAACCCCAGGAAATCACGAGTCTGGTCGGGCGGGAGGTTTACTCGAACAACGGCGTTTTCGTCGGAGAAGTCGAAGATCTCCGATTGGATCTCGATACGGAGGTCGTCAATGGCCTTGCGCTGTCGGCCCTCAATCCAACGCTCTTTGAAACCGCCGAAACCGGGTCGAAAGGCATCATCGTTCCATATCGCTGGGTCCGGTCGGTCGGTGACATCGTTCTGATCAGTGATGTTATCGAACGACTCAAAGACGACGAAAACGAGGACGAAGCGGTCGCCTGAGTTACCCGCCGTTCGAACTGTTCTCCTGTTCGACGCCCATCGCCTCGAACAGCGTCCGCGTGACGGCCTCCCCAGTGAGTGACAGGAGCGTTTCTCGGTTTTCCGCAGTCGTTTCGATGCCGTTGAAGATACCCAGTGGCACCTCCGCGCTCGCCTGAGTCGAATGCCCCGCGGCTTCGCCGATGTCCGCAAACCCATCCTGGAGCACAGAGCCGATATTGAGCCGAATGTCCTTTGACCGAGCAGCGAGATAAATGGTATCCTCGATAATTCCGAAGACAGCGGTCGTGGTCACGCCTTCAAGATTGAGGAGTTGCTGTGCGGCTTGGGCCAGGGCGTCTCGGGAATTGATGAAGCCAGCATTCGAAACGAGATGGCTCCCCTGCACCTTCCGGTTCGCAATCGCCTCAGCCAGGACGTCTAACGTCTCCGGACTCATGTTGGGCGACTCGACCTGTTCGAGTGTATCGTGATTGGCAAAGGGGTAGAGGTAGGCCGCCGCAGTGAGATCTGCGGGAGTGGTGTCTCGCCGGAAGTCTAACGTTTCTGCTCGAATCCCGTACAGTAACGCCGTCGCGACGGTTTCACTGACCGTCATATCATATTCCTGCAGATATTTTGTCAAAATCGTCGATGTGGCACTGACGTTCGGTCTGACGTCCGCGAAGTCCGCATTGATTTCGCCGTTCGTTTCGAAGTGGTCGATGTAAATGTCGATCGAGGTGTCAATCGACAGAGACCCCGAGTTCGCCTGGTCGACCATCGCAAACGTGTCATACTCGTCCAAGTTGACGGTGTCGTGGTGGGTGAGCTCGATCTCAAGCAAATTTACAAAGGCTCGGTTCTCTTGATGCCCGATATCCCCGAAGTAGAGGATGTCGGCTTCGACGTCAAGGTATTCCGCGATCGACTCGAGGGCCGCAGCACTGGCAATCGAGTCCGGGTCCGGATTGTCGTGGGTCAAAATGGCGACTTTCTTTTCGGCGCCAGTCAACACGTCAGAAAGGCTCCGGGCTTTGTATTCGAGTTCCCCTGATTCGAGGGCCCGGAGGGCGGCATCGGAAATGACCGATGACGGATTGATGACCACGTCCGCACCCAATGCTGAAAGTTCGTCGCTGGTGACGGGATCGCTTGCGCGGGCGACGACGAATTGCTCCTCGTCCTGATTGCGAATGTGGGTTACGGCGGACTTATTGGCCTCGATATCAGACGCCAGAATCAGGGCCACGTCGTAGCCCTCTACCTCCTCAGTGATTTCAGGCTCGCTAATGTCCGCTTGTCGTGCTTCGAGATCCTGGTCCCGAAGCGATTCGGCCCTCGATTGGTCTTTGTCCAATATTAACACGTCTTTGTCACGTTCGACGAGTTCCTCGGCAACGGAATGACCGACACTCCCACACCCCAAAATTGCATACGAAGACATCGAAGAAATGGTGCCACGTGTACTCATTAGCTATTCCTTTCTTGTGCATCTAACTTAACCCCCACGACAGTTCACACCCGAAAATCACCGCGAATGCAGAACGTATTTGGGCGGGGACGCCTCAGAATGGGGTGAGGGCCGGTAGCTCAGTCTGGCAGAGCGTCTGACTCTTAATCAGACGGTCGCGTGTTCAAATCGCGCCCGGCCCGCTTTTGCGACGAACACAGGTGAGGAGCAAAGCGGCCAGCGATTTGAACGCAGAGAGGAGCTTTGCTCCGACCGTGTGTTCAAATCGCGCCCGGCCCGCTAACTTTTTGGACGTTCCGGAGTTGGAATAAATCGCAAGACGCGGCTGTATCAGCGGTGTGCTTTGTCGGGAGAGGCGAGAGAGTTCGCTTGGTTGCATTGCGCAGGTGGGTTCCGTCGGTGGATTCGTGGGAGTGTGATTGGGACCTGGTGGTGGACTCCCACTTGTTAATAACTTATCCGTACGCTATTTGTAAATTTGTAAGGAGGGGTAATTCGGTGTTTGTTAATACATTCAGCATTCGCCCCACCGAAAACGGCAGCATCACCTCTTTTGGGGGATCTGGGATGTCGCCTCCGGAATTGCACTCTCAATGTCGTCGTCAGAGATAGTGTCCGCCGGCTTACAAGGGGTAGTTTTCGCCGCCAGTCAAAGAATGCCGATGCGGACAAACGGATGTCCCATACGAAGACGAAGACTATGATGGCTCTTAGCCTCAGTCGAAGACTACCGGAAACAGCAGGTACGTAAGTACCTCGAAGCGTCCGACGACACCAAACTAACTCCGACACTCGCCGAAAAGTATCCCGAATTAAATCGGGGATTTTCGGTCAAAGACCTGGTGTGCCCCAACTGTGACGCGAGGAAATCCTGGGATAAGCTGGAGGAGATTCCAAGTCCAGGGTCGATGCCATTCTGTCAGGAATGTTCAGATTCCACCAATATGCCCACAAAGATGGTCGTCCCTCACGACGAGAACCAGTAGTTAGTTTTCAAAATGGCCACTTAGGCCCCTCTATACACACTATTTTACTACCTCTCCAATCTGGAGTGAGTTCCAATCTTCTTCATTAAGAATAGGATAGAACCCTGATTTATTCTACTATTA
This sequence comes from Halodesulfurarchaeum sp., assembly GCF_036626455.1. Lineage (NCBI taxonomy): Archaea > Methanobacteriati > Methanobacteriota > Halobacteria > Halobacteriales > Halobacteriaceae > Halodesulfurarchaeum > Halodesulfurarchaeum sp. The sequence continues at coordinate 83,168 of NZ_JAZKRK010000006.1, forward strand.
GCGACTCTAAATTGGAGTGTAAGCCGGTTTAGGTGGTTTCTGATCACATATTTCCTCTGGAAATCTATCGCCTACTATTGCTAACTGCACGAAAATTGGCGTTCCGAACTACTGTAAAGAAGGGTCGAGAGAGGGTCCCCAACCGATTCCTCGGAGGAAGTTTAAGATTCGATAACAACCCAGTCCACCCCATAGTCTTCGTACACCTCTTCAACGGCAGGCTCGTTCGGTTGTCCAGTATTCACGATGACGGTCTTTTTCACCTCTACCGGAGCAAATTCGTTTTCGATAATAGCGGCCTTTCCGAGACAGTCACCTAAGACCTGGAGACCCCAATTATGCACCTCTATGAGTTCGATGCGGTGATTGCTAAGTAAATCCCACACGGGTTTGTTATTCGGTAGCTTGTGGTAGTCGTACTTCTCACCCTCACCTTCCGGCGGGTCTATGACACGAATCCCGTCTACATACCGATTGCCCGGTCCCTCGACACGAAGGGATACATTGACGGTAGCAATTAGGAGTCCGCCCTGCTCGTCGGCGTATTGCTCCAGCGGGATGTTCTCACTCATCGGGGCACTCGTCCCAGCAGTCTCGGGTGTTCACTCTGGTCCTAAGTCTATACGGATACCATAAGGTGGTGCGAATTATAGACCTCCGTAAGACCCATGTAGAGGTCAGCAGGTTTCATGGATCGGTTGCGCTTGCTCTTCGTTCAGCTTACGAGGCCGATTTCCATACTCGGAGATTCACAGGGAATGGGAATAATGATTAGCGTCGTGAACCGGTTTCTCGCCACGGCCCGGACCGAGCGCGTTGAACGGAGTGGAGCGTAGGCACGCCTGATGCCGGACCTCGACATGCAGGAGGTTGCCATTACGAGGAGTTCACCCAGTTGTGGGGCTCTGATAATACCGACACGCGACAGTTGTGGCAACTGCTCGGGCAACTCGACGATGATGAGATGCTCGTTCAGATTCCGGAATGGCTGGCCAAGGAGAAAGTGGGCTTCGTCGATGGCGCACCACCAACCAAGGTTGCCGGACGTATCGAGCGGAAAACGGAGGAGGCCATTCACCTGGGAGACACGGGAGCCGCTCGCCCGCTCATGAAGCTCGCTCACCTTATTCACCAACTTGAACAGAACGAGGACGACCCGGACCGGTACGACTGGCTGGATGACCGGCTCGCGAAGCATCGACGGGTGTTCAAACGCCGGGAGGACGTACCTGAGCTTGCTGACGGCTGACTACCGAAGTCCCAGCTTCAAAGCGTCGTTCGGCGTCGGGAGTGACGGTGTTAGCTCACACTAATGAGAAAATCGCCGGGAATCGTGGTTGATGAGATTGCTACACTGGCGCTCAGCGAGGAAGAGACTGGTCGCATTTCCGCATCCACGGCGCACGCGTCGTGCCGGATGAAGATACCGACCTGGGGACAGGTCTCCGCCGCCGCATATTGGAATACGACCATCCTGACTACGCCTACAGGCAACCTGAGGAAGCCTATTCTGAAGAGGTGATTGCACATGCACTCGAACCGACCCCCAAGGACGACCCGTGGCGATGCGAACTCGAAGTGGACATCGACCTCGACGAGTTTGCCGGTGTAGAGTATCCAAAGCATCGTCCCAGACGTTGAGGGTGGCCGTTCTGACCGTCAACGGTTTCGGAGTGCCCCCAGGTCAACCGGCCAGTGTGCGTGTTCCCAGCCCTTTTGGGCTCTTTAGAGCCCGAGGTCAAGCCTTCGATTGATTACGAGGATTGCGACACCGAAACAGAGTAGCCCCACGACAACCCCGTATGCCACTGGCCAGCCAAACATGTCGGCTAGCACGCCGGTTGCAACGTTACCGACCGACCCAAGCAGGATGAAGACTGTCCGAACAAGGCCAAACCCAGTTCCGCGCTCATCGTCATCGAACTCACGCATCACCCGCGCTTGGACGGCACCGCCCCAAGTGAGGCCAACGCCGATTAGCGAGATACCGACCCACAGGGCCACCGAGCTACCAGGGCCAAAGATGAGCGTCGCGAACCCGGTCGCGGTGACGAGAAACGTGGGGGCGACCGCGTGATCTGGGCCCCAGCGGTCGGCCGCCTCGCCAGCAAAAGGCAGAACGAACGCAATGAGGAGGAATGTCACGCCCATCGCCAGCCCGGCATTCCCCTGGGTCAGTCCATGGTGCTCCTGTAGGAACGTCGGGAAGAAGGAGACTGTCGCCTGGAACACGTACATTCCGATGACCCCGAGTACCGTCGAAAATGCGACCACCGGACGCGAGAGCAGTTTCATGACGGTCTGTCGATTCAACCGTGACCGGAGAGCGGCGTTGGGATTCGTGGGCGGACGCCCCTCTACGGCCACGAGGGCCATGGCAAGCGCGGCGAGCGCCCCAGCCCCGCCGACCAGGATACCCACCCGCCATCCGTACGTAGCCGCGACCCAGGTTCCCACCACCGGGACGGCGAGACCGGCCAGTGGGCCCCCGGCAGAATGGATGCTGAACGCTCGGCCGGTTCCGGTGAATCGCCGGTCCAGTAGTGCCGTCCCCGGTGCAAAGTACATTCCAGCACCCAGGCCGAGCACGAGTGCTGCCACTGCGAAGACGACCAGCGAGGGCGATACAGCCACGAAAATGCTCCCGAGAACCGCCATCGCGAGCGCGACCAGGACTATCCGCCGCTCGCCGTATCGGTCAGCGAAGACGCCACTGGGGAACTGCATCAAGGCGTAAGTCGCCCACATCCCAGTTAGTACCAGGCCGATGAGACTTTTGCTGGTCGAAAACTCCGCGGCGATAGCGAGGACGAACGGGCTGATGGCCACGCGGGCGCCGAACTGCCCGAAGTTTGCCGTAGTGGCACTTAGAAGTGCTTTCGCTTTACCGCTCCGTGTCTCCGCCACATGTCTGCTCGGTCCGGTCCAGGTAAGTAATTCTTGTTTTCACAAAGGGCTCGACGGGCACGAAGTTGGTGAGGTCCTCGGCTACCTAGGGATCGTGAAGTCGTTCCGGCTGACCCAGACCTCCTTCAGCACCCCGGGGAGTGTCCGAACCAAAAGTAACTCATTCAGAGTGTGCAACGACGAGTTGGGAAACTCTTCCGCGTGCATGAACCAAATCAAATGGCGGGTATGACCACTGGATTCCTGAAGTAATTCAACAATTAATCACTGTAACTAAATTCATATTATTATTCTAGAATGTGCAAAGTATACGACATACACAGCTCACCGTGCTGCCTGGATGAACGTGATCGACAACCCCACGAAACCACTCGACTGCAAGACGATGAAGATGGTTTCAATCCCCAATCATTGCGATCACACCCACAACCACCCCACCCAAGATGGCAAAAACCAACAGTGCCGATGGTGGTATCAAAGATATATGTGCTATAGCTCCAATAGGTGACAGACGTATCGCACTGAAAGATATATCTCGGAGTGCTCCTCCCCAAACAGTCGAAACATCGAGTCTCAAAACCCCGTAACTAAGTCCCAGAAACGAAATGGGGATGGTGAAAGCCGCAACACCCGCACCGATAGTGGCAAGGAGACCTAGCTCGTCGATTGACGACGGAGCACCATGTCACGAACATTTGTAACCGGCGGCGGTGGGCGGCGAGAGTCACAGACGCGACCTCCGATTTTCTGTGTTGGAGGTATATTTCAACGGCTTTGCTTGGATTGAGTGTGTTTGTTTCTGCGGTCATGCTTATTAGCAACGGAACCCCCCTGTGGTGCGTGCGCTGGTAGGCAGAGCGTGTGACGGAAGCGGAGCGCAGGCGGGCCGATAGGCCCGCCGAGCACCGAACCGCAAAACCAGACGGGAGCGTGGCACCGCGAGGCCCGTCAGGGCCGAGCGGTGGCGCAGGAAATCGGCCGAAGGGGGGAGCCCGAGGCCGATTTGCGGATGTTCAAATTGCGCCCGGCCCGCTCCAACTTCTGGCGAAACAGAGCGATTTCTGCATTATGGGGAGAAAGAAACCGTTATAATCTATTCTCTCCGTACCAAATACAACGCATTGAGCCCGATCAGTCCCCAGATTGATCCATCAATGCCTCGAATTTCTCCAGCGTGGCATCGGAGTAGTACGCATCAGAGTTGTGGAGTTCGAATTCGTTGCGGAGCTCGGTGAACCGATCGAGGAGTCGCTTGTACTCCGCACTGTTTTCGAGTTGTTCGATATTGAGTTTTTGCTCCAGTGTCGCGAGCTTGGAAGCCAAGGCAAACGATTCGAGAACTCGTCGTTTGAGAGCGTCTCGAGCGACCATCCGCTCGACCACGTCTTGAATTTCGGCTCTCTTGATAGGTTTGGTTAGGTAGTCGTCGAACTCCATATCGAGAATGTCAACATCAGGGTTGACCGCTGTCACCATGACGACCCGACAATCGACTCCGCGCTCGCGAATCCGTTTCAGAACCTCGTCGCCGGACATTCCTGGCATTCGCCGATCGAGCAAAACGACATCGACCTCTGGGTCGTACCGTTCCAGGGCTTCCTCCCCGCTGGTCGCCACTCGAACCTCGTACTCCTCGTCGAGATAATGGCGATACATCTTGACCAGTTCGTGGTCGTCGTCTACGATGAGAACGACTGATTCACTGTCCGCGGACATAATTATGCTATAAGGGTGTTAGACTATTTAATTACCGGCCTGAGTAACGGTAAGTGAGCACCCACATCAGGCAGTCATGGCTGTAGAGTAAGGGAGGGATAATGGCTTTTGGATGGTGCGATTGATCGATCATACCTGTCGGTTGCTAGGAAAGCAGCTTTGGTGGTTTTTGCGACTCCGTTGTTCTGGAATTAGCCGACGATTTGGTTGTAGATGACGGTCTTTACGGTATCAAACTCGCCGGCAAGGGTTGTAAGCGGGAGGGCGATGTTGATCGGAACAAAGATGCCGTAGACGTGGAGCAGAATGTCGAGTGGAGATAGATCATCGAGGAACTTACTTTCTACAAAGAAGACCCTATCAATGCTTTTTGGCAAATTGTTTGAAATTCATCTCTTCAGAAATTGCAAGGTTCGGTGGCACACAGATCGAATTGTTTCGAACTATCGTCTCCAAAGTACATAGTGATCCGGACACCTTGATCTCGCATATCAATCCCAGAATTGCCACTACTAGTACTATTTTGGAATTTATCAAATTCGAATATTGCACTATTTTGTGAATCTGAAAGAGTAAGGGTGTTAACAAAATTTTGTTTTGTATCTTGATCTGAAAATTCACTATCTACTTTTATTGTCGATGTGACTAGATCTTTATTATCTCCCTTAAGCGTGGCATTATTATTAGATACTTCGTCGGCTTCGGTTGTCGTAGCGTTTACTTTAATTCCATCGAACGTGACATCTTGACTTCCTTCCTTTAAACTCATTTCAAAATCGAATTGCCCACTTGCACCAGTGGCATCTACTTCTCCCGTTAATTTGACACTCTCCGCCTGAGGGACGCTGAAATCACGCTGTAACGTAATCTGTCCTGCTCCTTTATCGAGATCTGCAGTGATGTCGACAAGTGCACTGTCACCGTCCCCTTCGGACTCTATCAGTACGTCCTTGCTTTTGTCGGGTGCCAACGAGAATTCGTAGGGGGAAGACTCCCCATCGAAGGTGATAGTATCCACGTCGGCGTCTTCGAGGGTTACCGCCATCTCCAGTGTCGTGCGGTTCGTAAACACCGGGTCCTCTAGGGAATCTACATTCTCAATCCCAAGCAAACCGTACGGATCACTTACAGCACTCACTGAGACGCCACGCCCAGCGCTTACGGAGCTAAAC
>NZ_JAZKRK010000007.1:0-79127 GCF_036626455.1 Halodesulfurarchaeum sp.
TTATTATGCTCCCGCTGTCGTTCAAATGCAAGCGAATCGCATCATAACGGCGACCCACGTTCCGCAGCGTAATCAAATCAACATGGTCGAAGAGGGGTTCTTTTATAAGCGCCATACCGCTGTCTGCCAAATGTTGCCCATCACGCCGAAAAATGGGCGCTGCAGGATTTGAACCCGCGGCCCCTTGGTCCGAAGCCAAGTGCTCTGTCCAAGCTGAGCTAAGCGCCCGCATCGCAAGATATGCTCAGGGGCCTGTTAAACCTCCCGATGCATAGGAACCGAGTCGAACCGGCTCTCGAAATTGACCCCGATCACCTAATTCAACTATCGAGTCGTCCCACTTATACCGGCGGCGACGGTCTCCGCATCTATGGGTGGCGCTGTCCGTGGCTATCTCGAACTCCTTCGACCAGTAAATAGCGTCGCGGCGGCCCTTCTCACGCTTATCGGTGGGTTTATCGCAGCTGGGGTCACCGCAAATCAATGGCATCTCGGAGCGGCGGTCCTTTCAACGGTGTTCGCAACGGGGGCGGGGAATACGATCAATGACTACTTCGACCGGGATATCGACCGAATCAACGATCCCGAACGCCCGATTCCTCGGGGTGATGTCCATCCGAAAGGGGCACTCATCTGGAGTGCTGGATTATTCGCCGGCGCCATCGTGTTGGCAATCACGCTCCCACCGGTTGCAATACTCATTGCCATTCTCAATTTCATGGGGCTTGTCTCGTACACGATCCTATTTAAGGGACATCCAGGGGCTGGAAATGCATTAGTAGCCTATTTAGGAGGGAGCACGTTTCTCTTCGGCGCAGCTGCAGTCGGAGCGGTGTGGGACGGGGCTGTTCTCTTCGCGCTGGCAGCGCTTTCGACCTTTGCCCGAGAGGTGATCAAAGATATCGAAGACATCGCTGGTGACCGGTCTGAGGGGCTGACAACACTACCCATCGCATTTGGGTCTGGCCCCGCATTTGGAGTTGCGTCGGTCGCCCTCATTGGGGCCGTGGTGGCGAGCCCGATTCCCTACCTCACCGAATTGTTCGGTCTTCCATATCTCGCTGTGGTGGGTCCTGCCGATTTCCTCATGCTGGTGGCCCTTTTCAAAAGCCGCTCAGACCCAGGCACAGGTCACAAATGGCTCAAATACGGCATGTTTCTTGCAGCCGTCGCGTTCATCGTCGGACGACTCAGCATCGTTCTCACCTAACGGCTACTCTGGGTGGGTCAGGTCGTCTTTTCCGGATGTACCGTCTGTCTCATCGTCGGTTCCGAGTTCCTCAATATCGATGTCTTCAGCCACAGCAATTGCCTTAAGAAGTTCTTGCTGTGATTCCATTTCTGACTCGAGTTCCCCGACCCGTGAATTTGTTTCGTCAATCGTGTCCCGAATCTCGGTCAGATCAGATTTGAGATCGTTGATTTTGGCGTAAAGTTCGTCGGCGACGTCGACCACCTGCTGGAGTTTCTTTGCGGTGCTTCCGAATCCCATACCTGCATATGGGTAAGTGTCCTTTTGGCCGTTTCGGCATGCCCTGCTGGGAGTGACCCGAAAGGCCCTTAACGGCATATGGTGAATGAAAAACTGGACTAGGCCGGGCGGTTTGGCCCCGCCCTTCGCCCGCACCATGGTCATTAGTGGGGGCCGAACGCCGAGGGCGTCCGGACAGACCGGTTCGGACCCTGGAAGCCGACTGCGAAGCCTCGTCCTTCGGGGACACCGGTTCGTGGGCCACCCCTGCAGGGGGGTTGGTTCCACGATTCGTCGGCGGCACTCCGTCAGGCACGGAAGTGAGCATCGGACCGCCGAACGGGCGTCGCTCGAAGGGTCACGGGGTGGAGGAGGTAACCGGGACTATTCGGATCGGAACGCCGGGCCACCTGGGCCCGTCCACCATTCATTCCGATATTTCAAACCGGGAGCGGCAGTGCTCAGTTCTCGAGTGCTGGCTCGCCGACAGAAAGATCCCCATGAAGCATTCGCTGGGGGTACGGGATGTCGATACCGGCCGCTTCCAACGCTTCTTTGGTTTCCTGGACGAAATCGGATTTGATCCGGACGAAGTCCGCACGCGACGGGTTTTCAATCCAGATTCGGGCCTGTAAGCCCACGGATGAATCGTCCAAGCTCGTGACCCGCACAGAGGGGCCCGGTTCGTCCATGACCCCATCATGGGCCGTGGCTTTGTCAATGATAATGTCGGTAGCCTCTTCGATGTCGTCGTCGTATCCGATTCCGAAGACGAAGGTCCGGCGGAGCATGTCACCCTCGACTGGATTCTTGATGACACCATCCGTCAGGTTCGAATTCGGGACGGTCAACAATTCGTTGTCGAACGTTCGGACCCGGGTCACCCGGAGCGAGATGTCTTCGACGACACCTGATTGATCGTCCCATTCGATCCAGTCGCCAATGCGGAATGGTCCATCCGTGTAGATGAAGATTCCCGCGACGAAATTTTTGATGACGTCCTGGAGCGCAAATCCGATAGCCAGGGTTCCGGCGGCGGCAATCGTCGCCAAAGACTGGAGAAAGCTGGTAAACCCGGCCGCCCCGAATGCAGCGGCTATTGCGACGAACAGGATCACAGCAGCGGTCAGTTTCCGGATTGGTTGTTTTGCATGTTTGTCGAGTCCCCGCCGGCCCATCTCTCGGGTAAGTATCGGATTCAGGACCGCCTTGCCGCCATAATAAACGATCACGAAAACGACGAGGAAGGCAATCACCGAACCGAGAAATGCTGCAAATGGGATGCCAACGCTAGCCAACAAATCCCCAATCGGTCCGCCGGAGAGTTGTGCTGGCCCTATCATCGATAGTAGACCCCTGTATTACCACGGGTTTCGACAAGTTCCGCATCGACCATGTCTGCGAGGTCGGCTGCGAGTTCGGCCGTGTCGGTCCCGCCACGAGCCGACCGGAGGAATTTCACTTTGACCAATTCTCTGTTAGCTAATTGGTCGTCAAGTTCGTCACGAACCGATTCGATTCCGGCCTTGCCAACCCAGACGGTCACGTCGATCTTTTGGGCTTGGGCCCGGAGTTCATCGTTCATAGGAAGGTATAACAGGAGGTAGCCACGTCAAACTTTGCTCTCGGGCCGTTCAGGTTGATACGGGTATCGTGCATGGGCTCCACATGCACAGGTGACCACGACATGACCGGATTGGGTTCGTACCTGTGCGTTTCGGCCGGGAATGAGATAGCTGTCACACGACCCACAAGTGAAACGGTCAAAATGTGTGGGAATTTCGAGACGATTCCGTTCCGCGATTCGGTGGGCTAATCGCACGTAGCGTCGCGCTCGCTCCATTTGCCCGGCTTTGGCGGCCGCACGGGCCAAACCCGCCAGCCGTTCGATACGCTCTGCCGGGATGGTCATATACGGAACTTCGTCGGGTTCCTCAATAACGTGTCGGCTATGAGGTTGGCAGCGGCCGATGTGTGGTAGATATTTAATGGGGCCTCGCCTGGACAGGAGTATGCAGGGTCTCGATTAGGAGCGATGTATGTAAGCCATTACTTCGAATGGGAGTCCTATATTACGGGCGGCCACAAGCAATCGGTTTTGAACCAGCGGAAAATGCTCCAGCGGGCCGGTATCGAGTACACGACCGACCCCGACCTGGACGCCGATTTGCTCCATCTCAATAATATGGCCCCCCGATCGGTTTTCGCAGCCAAGCGAGCGCGCTCCGCTGGAACCCCAGTGGTCATCCATACCCACCAGACTGCCGAAGACTTCAAAGGAAGCTTTGCGTTCTCGGATCAGCTTGCCAAACCGCTCCGTCCCTATCTCGAATATGCGTACAAACTTGGTGATCACCTTATCTGCCCTTCGGAGTATAACGAACGGACAATAGCGGAGTATACGAAGACACCGACGACGGTGATCTCAAACGGCTACGATCCCGAGAAAATCGAGGGATACGAGACACTTCGAGATACCTACCTCGACCGATACGATCTCTCGCCTCCGGTCGTGTTCAACGTTGGGCACGTCATTCCGCGAAAGGGTCTGGAAACGTTCATCAAAACGGCTGCTGCACTCCCCGAACTGGACTTCGTCTGGTTCGGATTTTTGAATCCCACTGGCGGAACCCTCGATCGAGTGCTTCGCAGTCGCAAAACCCAACGGCTAGTGGAATCCGCACCCGAAAACGTCACCTTCACCGGGTATATCGAGGATATCCGTGGGGCCTACGCTGCGGGGGACATATTCTTCTTCCCCACCCACAACGAAAACGAGGGGATGGCGCTCCTCGAAGCCATGGCCGCTGGTGCCGCACCGGTGGTCCGAGATATTCCGACCTTTGAATGGCTCGATGACGGAACGGATTGTCTCAAGGCCGACACGGAGTTCGTTTCACCCATCGTGACGTTGGTGAACGACGAAGAGAGAGCACGGATCGCGACGAATGCGGAAGCTCACAGTGAAGAGTTCACACTGGATGCCGTCCAATCGGAGCTTGTCGAGTTGTACGAACACCTCGGCGACGAGTGAGCAGGCTCTTAATGACTGCTCTCTAATATCGGCACAATGCCTCCAGCGGTCGCCGCATTCACGGACACATACTTGCCGACCGTGAATGGAGTCACGTACACAATTTCGGCCTGGCGGGACCGCTATGCGGAGCGAGGTGGGCGAATGGATGTCGTGTATCCGAAGTCCGACTATGAGCCCGAAAACGGGGAACACCCCGTGAGGAGTTTACCCTTTCCCTTCTATGAAGGATACCGACTTGGCATTCCACGCATTCCTGACGCGGCTCAGGACGTTGACCTCGTCCACGCTCATTCTCCGTTTTCGGTTGGGTTTGCCGGGTACCGACTTGCCCGGGCTACGGACGTACCCTTTGTCGTTTCGTTTCACACGCCGACGGGAGAGTATGCCTCGTATATCGCGCCTGGGCCGCTTTCGGGCCCGGTCGCTGCCGTTAGCAAACGATACGAGCGATGGTTTCTCGAACGGGCGGATATGGTCCTCGCCCCGAGTGAACAAACTGCCAGGTCGCTCCGGGACCGATTACGGCAGGTGGTTCCGGTCACGGCTCTTTCGAACGGGGTCGACACGACCCGCTTTGCGCCCCGAGACAGCAGTTCGTTCGAACGGAAATACGACTTATTGACGGAGGAGCCGCTGATCGGGTATACGGGTCGTCATGGTCACGAGAAGAATCTCGAGTCAATTCTCGACGCTGCCGCCCAACTCGATGTCACAGTTGTTTTCGGAGGTGAAGGACCGGCGACGGATTCGCTTAAGTCCGTTGCTGAAACCCACGAAGTCGACGCCAGATTCCTGGGATTTCTCGATCGCGAGGAACTGCCAGCGTTTTACAACGCCCTCGACGTCTTTGCCTTCCCGAGTCCAGTCGAAACCCAGGGAATTGTCGCCCTCGAAGCGATCGGCAGTGGCACTCCTGTGGTGGGTGTCAATGCCGGAGCACTCGCTGAGACCATCGAACACGGTCGGACGGGGCTTCACTACGAGCAGGGCGACATCCTGGATTTCCGAGCAAAACTGGAGCAGGCGATCACTGATCAGAAATCCCTCTCCGACGGTTGTCTCGACGCGCGATCGGAAATCAGCCTTGAGGAGGCGATCGACGAACTTGAAACCACCTACGAGAGCCTTCTTGGGGAATGAAGACAATCCGGACGAAATAGTCCGGAGACAAAAGTTACCTCGTCCCCGGACGTACTGCATCGTAGAATGTTTGCAACGGACGATCTCTCGACTGAGTCAGTGTTGGAACGGGCCCACGAATACGCCAACGAGAGTGATATCGAGACCGTCGTGGTCGCATCTACTACAGGCGATACTGGAGCGAAGGCGGCCTCAGTCTTCGAAACGGCGGCCCAAGACCTGATTGTCGTCGGCCATTCGACAGGCTATCGCGAACCGAATGAGCAGGAATTCGAGGCCCAGTATCGCGAATCGATCGAAGCGGCCGGCGGTGAGGTATTCATCGGCCCGATGGTCTTCAGTAACGTCGGGAGCGCGATTCAAGAAAAGGACGGTTTCTCCAACCATGAACTCGTTGCTGACCTACTTCGACTGTTCGGTCAGGGGACGAAAGTTGCGCTCGAAATCGTGCTGATGGCCTGCGATGCAGGGCTTGCACCGGCCGAGGAACGAGTACTAGCAGTTGCGGGGACTGGTTCCGGAGCCGATACTGTCCTCACAGTTCTGTCGGCAAACAGCCGTGACCTGTTTGACGCGAGAATTCTGTCCGTGCTCGGAAAACCAACGGATCCGGAGAACCTCTTCTACTGGTGATCTACAGATTACTCGTCTTCGAGGGCGTCGGCGATTCGTTCAAGTTGGTCGGTCGCGGCTGAGACTTCGTCGCGCAGTGCTTCGAGTTCGCGGGCTACTCGAACGTTGTCACCGCCTTCGCTTGGTCCGCCCCCCATTCCGCCACCGCCACCCATCATGCCACCCATCATCTGAGCGAAGGGGTTTCCGCCTCCCATTCCGCCGCCACCGCCCCCACCCATCATTTCTTCCATCCGTTCGCGACGGTCTTCGCCTGACTCGCCTTCTTCGGCTCGCTCCTCTCGGATCTCTTCGACTCGGTCGCGGAACGATTGCTCCTCGTCACCTTTGTCACTGGGTTCTTCGTCTGCCATGTTCCCGAGTTCGACAGGCCGACTGAAAAACTATCCGCTCCCGAACCGTCTAGAATCCGCCCAGGCTGGTTTGACGTTCGGACTCCGATTCACCTTCGAGGATCTCGTATCCGACCAGTGACTGCAGGTCAATCGCGTAAGGTGTTTCCCCCTTTTCCAGAAGCAGCACTCGCCCTCGACTCCCGAGGACCGTCCCGCTTGCACTCGTCGTTTGGATCGGTTGCTGATCGAGGGAAAGCCCATACTCGAAGGCATAGGTCTCGATAACGTCATATGGGTCCAGTAGTGCCTCCCAGCGATCGGTGTCCAGAACGGAATCGAGGCCATCGATTTTCGTTTTGACGTCGACTCGATCCGGAATGTCATTCGCAATCTGGGCCTCGATTTGTCGGGCCGTTCGGCCGTTCTCGACGGTTCGAATGTGTGCGGCTAGTCGTGCCCCTTGCTCAGTGAGACGCGTTTCGAGTCGCCAGGACCGGGTAACTCCCACTTTGAACGTGGCCGGTTCGAAGGCGGCGAGGTAGATCGCATGTTCTTCGTAACAGGTTTCGAGTGGCATCGCACAGTCTCCTCGACATCTCGCACACGGCCACACTGACGAGTGGACATCACAATAGGGGGCTGTATCCCTATTACAAGAGTCGTGGCGCCCCTTTTCAACTGTCCCGGCACAGTGCCGACCGTCGATGCCGTATTCGAGCTCCGTTCCGGGATTCAATGACTGCATTTCGACGGCCCCGTTTCTGGCCACGAGGATGGTTGCTGGTTCGTCCGGTGATCCCGGTTCGTACCCCACTATCTGCACACAGTTTGTTCAACGGTGACGGGATAAATCGGTACTGTTTGACTTTCACCGGAGACAGCCGTATTTTGTGTCGGAGAGATACGATATTGGCAGCGATACATATAACCCAAATGGCGTATTCTCAAGCGGAAAACTTTTCGGAGTACTCAGTCCAAAAAGCCAGCGTCACCAAGCCGATTCACGGCGTCTCGAAGTCGCTCGCTGTCGGCTGCATAGGAGAGCCGAGCATAGCCCGGGGCCCCAAACGCGCTTCCAGGAACTGTCGCCACGTGGGCTTCTTCGAGCGCGTTCGTACACCACGTTTCGTCGTCTGCTGCGACTGGGAGCATCATGTAGAACGCCCCGTTCGGTGTTGGAATATCGATCCCGTGGGCCTCAAACCCGTCGAGCAACAGATCACGTCGTTCTTCGAAAGCCTCGACCATCCTCTGTGTGGGTGCTGTTGGCCCATCGAGGGCCGCGAGTCCGGCATGTTGGACGAACGTCGCAGCCGATGAGACCGAATGTGATTGGATTTTTCCAGCCTGTTCGATTAATCCGGTTGGCCCAGCAAAGTACCCGAGCCGCCACCCAGTCATGGCATTCGCTTTCGAAAACCCGTTTACCGTGACCGTCCGTTCCGCCATTCCAGGAAGTGAGCCGAGACTGATATGGTCCCCTGAATACCGAATATCCCGGTATATCTCATCCGAAATGACTGTGATGTCGTATTCGACGGCGAGGTCTCGAACCCCTTCGAGTGCCGCCTTCGAATAGACCGCTCCACTGGGGTTGTTTGGCGAGTTGACGATGAGGAGTTCAGTGTCTTTGGAAAGTGCTCCGCCAAGTTCATCGAGCACCGGTTCGAGTTGGAAATCGGTTTCACTCAGGTCGACGCGAGTAAGCTCCGCACCTGCGATTTTGGCCATGGCCGCATAGGAGACCCACGACGGGTCGAGAAGGACGACTTCGTCACCGTCTTCGACGACCGTGTGGACGACCTCAAAAAGCGCTTGTTTTGCCCCTGGGGTGACCATGACGTTCTCCGATTCGTATGCAAGGCCGTCGGTTTGTAGATCTTCGGCGATCGCAGCTCTGAGTGAGGGGATTCCTGTCGACGGTGCATAGCTCGTTTCACCTCGGGTAATTGCGTCTCGTCCAGCTTCTTTGATGTGGTCGGGGGTGTCGAAATCCGGTTCCCCGACAGAGAGGTCGACCACGTCGACCCCGTCAGCTTCCAAACGAGACGCCAATGAACTCACGGCCAGGGTAGCGCTGGGTTCGACTCGCGTCACGCGGTCTGTGTAATTCATAGCTCCTCTGTGAGTGCAATTGCACTTTGTAATGTTTCCGCTCCTTTATCCGTTCGCTCGTGAGCTTCCTCGGCGGTCATGCCGGGTCCGGTCACGCCAAACGCGACCGGTGTGTCCCGTTCGAGACTGACGTCAGTAAGGCCCTGTGCGCAAGCGTTTGCGATGACCTGATCGTGGTCCGTGTCCCCCGTAATAATCGTCCCCAACACGGCGACTGCATCGATTTCCGTTCGGCGGGCAAGACGGTCTGCGGCTAGCGGTGCGTCGTAGGCACCCGGGACATTGATCGTTTCACGGATCTCGACGCCAGCGTCGTCGGCGGTATCTCTCGCCGCTGATTCCATCTGTTCGGTAATATGTCGGTTGAATTCGGCGACGACCAGTCCAAGAACCACCATGGCCCACCGGTTGGTCGCCGCGCTCAAAACGGTACCGTTCCCTGGTCCGTACCCGCCGAATCCCTCATTCAGAGTACCCTTCCGCCATGAACGTCCCATCGGTCTCGTACATGGAGAGCAACTCCTCGATGAACTCTTCGACGGTTTCACCCTCCTCGAGATGACCGTTGAGCCGTTCATAGAGGTCGGAGTCGACCTCGATGGTGGTTCGCATCATATGCTAGTACATACCGAACCACTGTAGTTGCTTCGGCTATAAAGTGAGACCCATTCATTTTTTATTCGGCAAAGTGAAAGCCCGCTCATGGCTCCCCGCCGATTCTATCGCCGACACGTGCTCGTCGCACTTGTTGCGATCACGGTTTTCGCCCTTTTCCTTCGATATGTCTCTCTGGGTTGGCGGGTCTTTCATTGGGACGAGGCGAGAGTGGGTTACTGGACACTGCGATATCTCGAAACTGGCGTCTGGGAATATCGGGCGATCGTTCATGGACCGTTGCTCTTTCATGTCAACGAAATCCTCTTCGGGTTCGTTGGAAAGTCTGACACGATTGCGCGGGCAATAGTTGCGACGGTAGGGGGGCTGCTTCCGCTTTCAGCGTGGCTGTTCCGGTCGAAACTCCGTGACGTCGAGGTTCTCGTAGTTGGTCTGTTTCTGGCCCTGAATCCTGTAATGCTCTACTACTCGCGGTTCATGCGAAACGACGTGCTCGTCGCAGGATTTTCCCTCCTGGTTGTGGGATTTGCTGTTCGCTTGCTCGAAACCAAGCGGTATCGATATCTCTACGCGGGAGTTCTCGCTCTCGGGTTGGCCTTTGGAACGAAAGAAATTGCCCTTGTTTATCTGGGCATCTGGGGTGGAGCCCTTCTGTTACTCTTGGACCACCGGCTTTTCGTCGCGCGCGAACGGGGGTCATCTTGGTGGCAAACCGCACAGGCAGTTGGATTACGGATCTACCGCGCCCTCAAGAAACACCGCCGCGCACTCGGGTTCGGTGGGATCGAGTTTCTCGTCGTTATCGTGTTGCTTTATGCGCCCAGACCAGATCTGTATCAGGCATTTGATGATCCGACGAAGATCCCTGGGGTTCTCGAAGCTGCTACCATCTCAAGTGCGGAGAAACTCGTGGACCTCTGGATCCAGGGCGGACACGAACACAGTTATATTGCGTATCTGACCGACGCGCTCGAAACGACGGCTGCGGCCAGCCTTCTACTCGTCGGGTTTGCTTTGCTCGGATTTCTGTATGACCGATATACTGGCGAGGAGCCACGGGATCTGGTTTCCTTCAGCTTTTACTGGGGGGCGACAGTGTTCCTGCTGTATCCGGCAATCACCGACATTTCTGCGCCCTGGTCACTTGTTCATGCAATCGTCCCACTCACGATTCCGGCGGCTGTGGGATTACGAATCGTGCTGGAGCACGGATTTACGGCATGGGAGACCGAGGACCGTGTTGGAACTGCCATCACTGTACTCCTGCTGCTTGCGGTTGTGGGGCAAATGGGTTTTGTGGGGGCCCAAACTTCGTTCCTATCACCTCAATCCGGAGACAACTCCCTGGTGCAGTACGGCCAACCGGCAGGCCACCTTCAGGGGACAATTGCTGACATCGAAGCGCTCGCTCAGGACAACGGGGGCACAGATATCCTTTTCTACGGAGACCACTTTGCCGTCCCCGACGAGTCAGTCGCTGACCAATATCCAGCGAATTCGAATTGGCTTAACCGATTACCACTGGCCTGGTATTTCGAGCGCAGTGACGCGACCACTGATAGTGCCACGACCCCAGACGGAATTACCGATGAGCCACCGGTCGTGATATCTCGAGTCGAACACTACAGCGAACTGAACGCTCAGCTGGAGGGCTACGAAGCGCGGACCTATGAGATAACCTCGTCGGGAACTGAGACTATCGTTTTCCTCGATAAAACGGCGCTGAATAATACACAAACGTGATTATGTGGCCCCATCCTCGGTAACGTTTATTCATGTCCGTCGATAACCCTCGCTCAAATGTCGGTCACTCCCCCTGACGTTACCCTTGGAATCGTGGGCGGTGGGCAACTCGGACGGATGGTCGGCGAAGCCGCGAGTCCACTCGGTGTGGAAACAATCGTTCTCGATCCCACACCCGATTGTCCGGCGGCACCCCCAGCCGCGGATCAGATCGTTGCTGACTTCGACGATCAATCGGCTGTTCGATCCCTCGCCGAAAGGGTTGACATCCTCACTCTTGAAATCGAACTGGCGGATCCGGATGCGCTTACAGCTGTCGGGGAGGCCACTGGGACACCGATTCATCCAACACCGGACGACCTGCGGATGACACGAGACAAATTCAAAGAGAAACGAACACTTGACGCTGCCGGAATCCCGGTTCCACCGTACGAGGCCGTCGATTCTGCGGCCGACCTCCGCTCAGCCTTCGATAAACTTGGGTCCCCGCTCATGCTCAAAGCTCGAACTGGAGGCTATGACGGTCGTGGGAATGCAGTCGTGGAGAGCGTCTCGGCGGCGGAGGCGGCCTTTGGCTCACTTTCTGGGTTCCTCGCTGAGGAACTGGTCGATTTCGAGCGAGAATTGAGCGTTATTGGCGCGCAGGGAGCCCACGAACGACGAACCTATCCTGTCGGTGAAAACGTTCACGAGGAAGAAATCCTCCGGGAAACGTTGGTTCCGGCTCGGACCGCAGCGTCTCGCCGGGATCGAGCAGAGGGGGTCGCACAGGAGGTCCTCGAAGTGCTCGATGGTCGTGGTGTCTTCGGGGTCGAACTGTTCGAGACCGGATCCGGCGAGATCCTCGTGAATGAAATAGCCCCGCGACCGCACAACTCGGGCCATTACACGATCGAGGGCAGTGTCACCTCGCAGTTCGAACAACATGTCAGAGCCGTTCTCGGGCTCCCCCTGGGCTCGACCAGACTACGAGAACCAACTGCTATGGCTAACGTACTCGGGGACGGCACCCAGTCACGTTCAGTGGCACTTTCCGGGGTTGAATCGCTTCTTTCGATGGACGGTGTTAATTTCCATTGGTACGGTAAACGGGAGGTTCGACCGTTGCGGAAACTCGGCCATGTGACTGTTACGGGCCCCGATCTCAGTTCGAATCGAAAACTGGCAGTGAGAGCCAGGGAAACACTCAGGTTCGCGGGCGGGGATGACTGAGGTATGACGGATATCGCTGAACTCCGAGCACTATTCGAATCGGAAGCAACCCGGGATCGACCGGCAACGGACCAGCCCGATGTCGGGATCATCATGGGCAGTGACTCTGACCTCGATGTCATGGCTGGCGCTTCTGCGGCACTTGAGGATCTCGGATTCGAGGAAGTGACCGATTATGACGATCCACCAGCAGCCGAGTTTACTTACGAATCCTGGGTCGTGTCGGCCCACCGGACCCCTGATCTCATGTACGCCTACGGGGAGACGGCTCGTGAGCGAGGGTTGGATGTTATTTTGGCCGGCGCGGGGGGCAAATCCGCAGACTTACCGAACATGACGGCCTCAATTGCGTATCCAGTTCCGGTGATTGGGATTCCTGTTCAGGAGAAGTCGGTCGATTCGGTACTCGGAATGCCAACCGGAGCCCCAATTACGGCTGTCGATGCCGGGAAATCGTACAACGCGGCGCTTTCTGCGGCTCAAATACTTGCGCGGTCGGATAACACACTTCGGGACCGACTCGTCGAACTCCACGAAGAACAATCCGATGGCGTTGCTGATGTTTCACAGGCACTCCACGAGTCAGGCACACAACAATTTCGAGACGCTAATTGATCCAGGTGCAGACAGCTATTTCAGCGGTGACCGACCCGTGGTGTACCGCTGTTTGAGATCCTTGGCGAGAAGTTTTGCCCCGAGTCGTGCCAGGGCAATCCCGTTTCGGAATCCCTCGCTTGGCCACCAGAGTTCATCCGCGCCTGCGATGCTGTTTTCTCCGAAGTCCTCGAACTCACTGTACTCCTCGAAAAGGGATTCAAGTGCCGCATCCCGATGGTCATCCGGCGTGTTTTCATAGACCTCATCGACGCGGGAGACCAGTTCTTCGGACGTGTCGATCCGGTCGACCATCGTCTGGTAGGTCTCTTCTTCCAGGAGCCCATGTTCGTATTTCAACTTGCTCATGCCCCGGGCTGCTTCGTAGGTGGCGTCAGCGATGTCATCGCGACTGAGATGGTCGGTCTCGTAACTCAACATTCGCTTCCAGCTCGGTTCTAAGAGTAACTGGCGGTAGTCCTCGAGAGAATCGGCATGAACCGAAAATCCGTACTGCTCAGCGTTTTCGAAGGCAGGACTGCCCGGGTCGAGGAACGGAGCGTATGGCGCTACGAACGGAAGAATACGTTCGTCGTCAATGTCTTCGAGGAGGTGTTCGGCGTACTCCACACAGCCCACAGCATCCTCGTAGGTCTGCTCCGGGAGCCCGACCATGTAGAACAGATCGATGTTTTGACAGCCATTGTCGAGGGCTGCTTGCATCGTGTTCTCGATAGCTTCGTTCGAGACGGCGAATTTCCCCATCTCTTTTCGAACCTCCTCGACGTGGGACTCAGGACTCAATTCGAGGCTGTATTTCGGCACGGCCTCGTCGATCATCTGGAAGTAATCCTCGCTCGCGGGGCCGAACAGTTCGAAAATGAATTCGTTCGGTATAGACTCTTCGGCGAGGCGGTCGAAAAACTCGGTCGCGTAATCCCACCCACCCATTCGCAGATCGTGAACCACGAAAATGGGGCCCTCGGAAAAAGAGTGAATCGTTCGAATGTCCTCGATGAGTTTTTCCGGGGACCGAAAGGCAGGTCCGGTGCGGCCGTGGACGTCACCATAAGAATCGGCTCCGCCACAGAAGGAACACGCGTGCCGACAGCCTCTGGACGTGAGTAACATCGTGATCGGCTTGTCCAGCCAGCCACGGTGGGGTAGCACTTTTCGGATACTCCCGTATTTGAACACGGATTTGACTGCATAGGTATACGACGGGATCGAAGACTCGTCGAGAGCCTCCGGGAGATAGGTGAGCGGATTAACTACAGTTTCTCCGTCCGCTTGGTAGGTCAGATTCGGCACATCCGCGAGGTCTCCATTCCCTTCGATCGCATCGACGAGGTCTGCGACCGGCTTTTCGGTCGAATCGCCGCGGACGACGTAGTCGACTGACGGATACTCGATCAGGTCTTCGTGGAAGTACGTCGAACTCAGGCCGCCGAACATCACCGGCGCGTTGGGGTGATGTTTTTTGATTAGTCGGGCGATCTCGATCGCACCATGGGCGTGTGGCAACCAGTGAAGGTCCACCCCAAAGATCCGGGCCTCGGACTGGGCGATCTCCATCTCGGCGTCGAACTCCTGGTCCACGAGCATCTCGTGGGCGAGGTTGACGATTTGGGCGTTGTACCCGTTTCGTTCGAGCGTGTCGGCGATGCTCGTCAACCCGATCGGATACATCTCGAACACCGGCGACGACGGAATGACGTCACTGATCGGCCCGATGACTTCGGTTCGCTCACGGAAATCGTAAATACTGGGTGGATGGAAGAAGGTCACGTCCGGATCCGAACTAAAGAAATCCGCCACCCCGTCGAGACCGAGCGTCTTCATTCCCATACGACATCTATCGGCTCAAGTACAAAGGTTTTGGTGGTTTTTCTTACAAGCCGATTATGTGGTTTAATCGGTGAATACCGGTGATTATATTTATTTGAGGAGTGCTAACAAGTAGCGAGATACGCGAACCCCTCAGTTAATTCACCAATCGAATTCCGTGGCTGTACCGTGACAGGATATTGCTTTGGGGAATTCTTAGTGCATTGTGAAACATCTGTGGGACTGTTAGGTTCGGTTTTGCGGTTCCCATCTCGTGGTACTCTGGGTTTTAACTCTGTTACTAGTTCACAAGTTTGTGAATACTCATCACATGTTAATGACTGAAACACCTACAAATACGGGCTACACTGGACCTATCGCAAGAATCAATGTTTATGGTGGGGCGCATCTAACTCCCGAGTGTTACGAATCCACTTATGAACCCATGGATCGCTGTCGGCATGTTGGCCATTGTCGCGATTGTCATTATCGTGGCAATGATGGGCACATCGCGGCTGTTACGCCCCAGCGTGCCGGAACAAAGCAAACGGACGACCTACGAAAGTGGGGAGGTACCGACCGGCAACACACATGTACGGTTCAATATCCAGTACTACATGGTCGCGCTGTTGTTCCTCGTGTTCGACATCGAGACCGTGTTGATATTCCCGTGGACGTCGATTTATCGGGATATCGTTGGCACGGAAGGCCTGGTCTGGGCGCTCGGTCCGATGGTGCTGTTCATCGGCATTCTGATCGTGGCACTGGCCTGGGCCTGGCGCAACGGCGCGCTCGGCTGGGTGCGGAACCCGAAATACGAACGGAGAATGTCTAGATATGAGTAGCGACCAGCCACGAGACGATATTGTCGAGCCCAATTCCCCATCAACCGACACCCGGGACACCCGGATCGGAGAAGGGGTAGACGACCGGTTCAATTCCAAACTTCGCGAGGCGCTCGGTTCGACGCCGTTTATTCTGACGAAGCTGGATAAGTTTATGAATTGGGCCCGGGGCTCCTCGATGTTCATGCTGCAGTTTGGGATCGCCTGTTGCAGCATCGAAATGATGCACAGTTACTCGGTGAAACACGACCTCGACCGGTTCCATTCCGGGGTCCCCCGAGCCTCACCGCGACAGGCAGACGTGATGATTGTTCCAGGAACGATCGTCTCGAAGTTCGCGCCCCGAATGAAGCGAGTGTACGACCAGATGCCCGAACCGAAGTTCGTGGTGAATTTGGGCAACTGTTCAGCCTCAGGAGGCCCCTTCCAGGAAGGGTACAATGTCGTGAAGGGTGCCGAGGAGGTCATTCCAGTGGACATTCACATTCCCGGCTGCCCGCCGCGACCGGAGGCACTGGTCTATGGCATCGTGAAACTCCAGGAACGGATCGCGAACGGTGAGTCATCGCCGGTCACGGTGAAGCCTTACGAACTCGAGAAGTTCGGGGATCTCGAACGCGACGAGGTTGTCGATTCGCTTGCGGAGGATATCGACGAAGAGACACTTGTTATGCGGTACAATTGGGCTGATTCACCATGAGCATGCAGGACGAACCTGACGTTGAAGAGACGGAACCGGGAGCAGTGGATTACGACGCCCTCGAAGACCTGCTTGGAGACGCCGTCGTCGATCGAGAAACACATCTCAACGCCGAGGCTTTCGTCGTCCGTGGCGATGCTGTCACGGACGCGTTATCGACGCTGAAGGACCAGGGGTTCGATCATATGGCGAGTCTTACCGGGCAGGATTACGATGACCGGTATGAATCCATCTATCATCTCCGGAAGTACGATGATGCCCAATCCGAAGTGAGCGTCATCGTTCCGACACCGAGGGACGACCCGAGTCATGAGAGCGCGACGCCGGTCTACTCGACGGCAAATTGGCACGAACGCGAAGCGTACGACCTTGTCGGAATCAACTACGAGGGACACCCTGACTTGCGGCGGATTCTCCTTCCGCAGAGTTGGACGGGCCACCCCTTGAGCAAGGACTACGACCAGGACAAACCACAGATCGTCACACTCGAAAAACACAAGAATCCGATCGAGGAGGATATGGAGGTCGAAGCAACAGGCGACGACCTCGATACGATGTTTCTCAACATCGGGCCCCACCACCCGGCGACCCACGGGGTGCTCCACCTGAAGACGGTCCTCGACGGTGAGCAGGTCGCCGACGTGGATCCGGATATCGGCTACTTACACCGGTGTCAGGAGCAGATGTGTGAGAAGAGTACGTATCGCCATCAGATCATGCCCTATCCGGACCGGTGGG
Organism: Halodesulfurarchaeum sp.; assembly: GCF_036626455.1. NCBI lineage: Archaea > Methanobacteriati > Methanobacteriota > Halobacteria > Halobacteriales > Halobacteriaceae > Halodesulfurarchaeum > Halodesulfurarchaeum sp. Next base: position 17,006 of record NZ_JAZKRK010000007.1, read on the forward strand.
ACTACACCCCGGCCGGAATTCTCAACGAATGGGCATACGCACGGGCGGCCGAGGACCTTGCAGATATCGAGGTGCCGGAATACGCGCAAGTAATCCGGACGATGTCCGCGGAACTGACCCGCATTTCGGCCCACTTGCTTGCGGTGGCAACCTTTGGGCTCGATATCGTGGGTGACTTCGCTGCGGTGTTCATGTACGCGATGCGTGATCGCGACATTGTCATGGACATCCTCGAGGACCTGACAGGCCAGCGGATGATGTATAACTACCTCCGCCTGGGCGGGGTCGTGTGGGACCTCCCTGAACCACGCGAGGAGTTCTTCGAAAAGGTTCGCCAGTTCCTCGACGCCGTTCCGGAGAAGACCGATGAGTATCACAACGTTCTCACACAGAACGAACTCTTCCAGATGCGGACTGTTGACACGGGCTACTACGCTCATGAAGTGGCCAAGGATTACGGTGCCACCGGTCCGATTGCCCGTGCCTCGGGCATTGATTATGACCTTCGGCGGGACGACCCGTACGGGTATTACGACGAACTCGACTGGGACGTTGTAACTCGCGAGGGCGGGGATAATTACGCTCGACTGATGGTCCGGATGCGAGAAGTAGAGGAGTCGGCCAAAATCATCGAGCAATGTATCGACATCCTCGAGGACTGGCCCGAGGACGAGCGGGATCTCCAGGCAAATGTGCCTCGCAGTCTCAAGCCCGATGCCGGACAAGAGATCTACCGAGCGGTCGAGGGTGCGAAAGGCGAACTCGGTATTTACATGCGCTCCGACGGGACGGACGAACCCGCCCGATTCAAGATCCGGGGGCCGAGTTTCGTTAACCTCTCGGGCCTCCACGAAATGTCCGAGGGTGAGCTGATTTCCGACCTCGTCGCGACGATCGGCAGCCTCGATATCGTGCTGGCGGAGGTGGACCGATAATGGCCTCCTCGGCACCGCTCGTTGACCATATTTCGGGACTCTTGAACCTTGAGGGGCTTCTCGGCGAGGTCATTGCTGGCCTCTTGGGTTCGGTACTCGTTGCGGTGATTGTGCTGCTATTCGCTGCGCTCGCCGGGCCGTACATGAAACGGAAGTTGACAGCGGCGTTCACCGACCGGATTTCTGTAGACAGGGTTGGTCCCTATGGGATTCTGACGATCGCCGTCGACGCTATCCGGCTGTTGACGAAGGAACTGATCGTTCCCGAGAACGCCGATCGACCGGCGTGGGACCTCGGTCCGATGCTGGTCGTCATCTCGGCGACGATGGGATTTGCGGTCATTCCCTTTGGGAGCGGGATCCACCTTGCTGACCCGCAAGTCGGATTTGTATATCTTTTCGCCGTTTCATCGATCGCATCACTTGGGATCGTTTCTGGCGCGTACGCATCAAATAACAAGTACTCGATGCTCGGCGGGTTGCGGGGCGTTTCACAGAACATCGCGTACGAAATCCCACTCGTACTGACTGGGGCCTCTGTTGTGCTGTTTGCCGGGTCGCTTCGGATCTCAGACATCGTCGCTGCCCAATCGGCAGAACTCTTCTCCATCGGTGCGATTACGGTGCCAGCGTGGTTCGGATTTGTGAACCCGTTCGCGTTCGCGCTGTTCATGGTCGCGAACCTGGCCGAAATCGGACGGAATCCCTTCGATCTTCCAGAAGCACCGAATGATCTCGTCGCTGGCTATCAGACCGAGTACTCATCGGTGTATTTCGTCCTGTTCTATCTCGGCGAATTTCTCCACATTTTCCTGGGTGCAGGGATTATCACGACCCTGTTCCTCGGCGGTCCGACCGCACCCATCACTGCGCTCAACTTCATCCCCGGAATCGTGTGGTTCATCGCGAAAGTCTGGGGTGTGTTCTTCTTTACGCAGTGGGCCCGCTCCGCGGTCCCACGGGTTCGGCCCGACCAGCTGCTTGATATCGGCTGGAAGGGAATGCTCGGGCTCGCCTTCGTGAACCTGTTGCTGACGGCCGTGATCATCGGGGTGATCGTATGATAGGCGTACTCAAATCGCTCGCGACGACGATGAAACATGCACTCGGCGGCGAGACGTTCACCGTCGAGTATCCCGACCAGGCTCCCGAGGTCAGTCCCCGGTTCCGGGGCGTCCACAAATGGAGCCAGGAACGGTGTATCTGGTGTCGCCAATGTGAAAGTGTCTGTCCAAACGATACGATTCAGATCGTGATGGACGAGGACCGCAACGGTGAACAGTACAACCTCCACGTCGGCCAGTGTATTTACTGTCGGCTCTGTGAGGAGGTCTGTCCGACCGAAGCAATCCTGCTCACGGAGAACTTCGAGTTCACAGGTGACACCAAACACGATCTGGCGTTCAACAAAGAACAGCTGAAAAACGTCCCGTGGTACAAAGACATGGACCCAATCCAGGCCCGGGAATCCGACCGTGAAGCGTGGGTTGGTGAAGGCGACGGCGAGGTGGATTACCAATGATCGAGTCGCTTACCTTCGCGCTGTTCGCAGTTGTGACTATTGCGAGCAGTCTGGGCGTGGTCCTTGTCGAGGATGTGTGGCACTCAGCATTGTTCCTGGGCGCGGCACTCCTGAGCGTCGCCGTTCACTTCCTCCTGCTCAAGGCCGCCTTCCTTGCAGCCGTGCAGATACTCGTCTATGTCGGTGGCGTCTTGATTCTCATCGCCTTCGCGGTGATGCTGACACGCGATCCAGGAGGTGTTGGTGAATGACGACGAAACCGGAACTCTCGAAAAACATCGACGTGCTGCCCGGGCTCGCAGCATTAGCGTTGTTTGCCGCAATGGCGGTGGCGATACTCTCGGCGAATTTCGGCCCGATACAGGGGTTTGAAGCCGGTGCAGCAATCACGCGAAGTATTGGCTACGCCCTGTTCAATCTCGAACGGGCGGCGCCAGTCGTTACCAGTGAGGGGTTCCTGATGCCGTTCTTGGCAGTCGCCTTTGTTCTGGATGCGGCACTCGGAGCAGCCGTGATGCTTGCCCGCCGGGAAGGAGGTGAGGAATAATGGTCGTCGAAACACAGTATTACGTCCTACTCTCGGCTGCGATGTTTAGCATCGGTGTGTTCGGGCTTTTGACTCGCCGGAACGCGCTACGATTCCTCATGTCCGTCGAGTTGATGCTCAACGCGGCCAACATCAATCTAGTCGCGTTTTCAGCGCAGTGGGGGAACATGACCGGCCAAACGTTCAGCTTGTTCGTCCTCGCCCTTGCGGCCGCGGAGGTGGCCGTCGGAATCGGGATCATCCTGGTCCTGTTCCGGAACTTCAGGGACGTGGACGTAACCGAACCCGCAACGATGAGGTGGTAAGATGGTAGGTGCATTTGACTTCGCCGCGGCGATTCCGATGCTTCCGTTTGCCTCCTTCGTGGTCGCGATACTCGCTGGGTATTTCACTCCGCGATTACTGCCGAAAGGTGGCGCGGTCCCGGGGATCATAGCAACGGGCGGATCGCTGCTCTTGTCCGGGTGGCTTATGGTCACCGTCAGTGGTACAGAGCACTATTACAACCAAGAGATATACACGTGGACGACTGGCTTAGCGGGAGAGACGTTCGACCTATCCTTTGGACTCCTGCTCGATCCGCTCTCCTCGTACATGCTGGTGATAGTCGCGCTCATCAGCTTCCTTGTGCACGTGTTCAGTCTCGGATACATGAACGACGAGGGCGAGACGGGCTTGCCACGGTACTACGCCGGGTTGGGGCTGTTCAGTTTCTCGATGCTCGCCTTCGTGATGGCCTCGAACATTCTGATGGCCTTCATGTTCTTCGAGCTGGTCGGCCTGTGTTCCTGGCTTCTTATCGGTTTCTGGTTCCGCGAGCCGGGCCCGCCGAGCGCGGCCAAAAAGGCGTTCCTGGTCACCCGTTTCGGGGATTACTTCTTCCTCATCGGTGTGGTGGCCATTTTCGCGACGTTCGGGACTGGGCTGTTTGCACCGCGAGGCGATGAATTAGGCTTCCCGCAACTCACCGCTGAGGCGCTGAGTGGGGAGATGGCACCGGTCGTTGCGGACTTCCTTGGGACGATTGGACTCGAACCCCAGACGTGGTTCGCTCTTATCGGCCTGCTGGTACTGGGTGGCGTGATCGGGAAGTCCGCTCAATTCCCGCTTCACACCTGGCTGCCTGACGCGATGGAAGGTCCGACTCCGGTTTCGGCCCTGATCCACGCGGCGACGATGGTCGCAGCCGGTGTCTATCTGGTCATGCGGATGTACGGCTTCTACGCACAGCTCCCACAGATACTCGCACTTATCGCATTGGTCGGTGGCTTTACGGCGCTGATGGCAGCGACAATGGCGATGGTCAAACGGGAGATCAAGCAGGTACTCGCGTACTCTACTATCTCCCAGTACGGATACATGATGCTCGCTTTGGGGGCCGGTGGCTACGTTGCAGCGACCTTCCACCTGATGACTCACGCTATCTTCAAGGCGCTCCTGTTCCTCGGGGCCGGCGCGGTCATCATTGCGATGCATCACAATGAGAACATGTGGGACATGGGTGGTCTGAAAGATAAGATGCCCGTGACCTACTGGACGTTCCTCTCAGGCTCGCTCGCATTGGCTGGCATCTTCCCGTTCGCCGGCTTCTGGTCGAAGGACGAGGTGCTTTACGAGGCGCTGATTCACGGGCTAAACGACCCGATACTCCTCCTCGCGTACGCGATGGGGCTCATCGCGGTCGTGTTTACGGGCTTCTACACCTTCCGGATGGTTATCCTGACCTTCCACGGTGAGGCCCGGACGGAAACGGCCGAAGATCCAGGGAGTGTTCGATGGAACGTCAAGTTCCCGCTCGTGGTGCTCGGAACGCTGGCCGCAACGGTCGGCGTCGTCAACATGGCTCCAGTCAAGGAGTTGACTGGCTGGGACATCACGTATCTCCACCACTGGTTCGAATCCGGGATTCAGACGGTGACACTCGGCGAATACCATCACCTGCTCGAATCCGCAGCCGGCTATCATGCCGCAGATTTGGCACCGTTCCTGCCAGCAGCTCTGTCGTTAGGGCTGGCTCTTACTGGTGCCGGACTGGCCTGGATCCTTTACAGGGGTCCGGATCCGACTGCCCACACGGATAAGCTGGGTTCGATCAAGACCCTGCTTTACAACAACTACTACCAGGACGAATACCAGGTCTGGCTCGCAGAAGGTGTGACGATGCCACTCGCTCAGGTCGCCGACAAGTTCGACCAGGGTATCATCGACGGTGTGGTCAACACCATTTCGAGCCTGGCTCTGTTCAGCGGCTCACGTATCAGGCGGCTTCAGACCGGTCGGGTGACGAACTACGCGGCCATGCTCACGCTCGGCCTCGTGGTCATCGTTCTGGTCGTTGCCCTCATCGGGGGGTGGTTCTAAATGATGATCGAAGCACTGCTCGTCGTGACGGTGGCAAGCGCCGTTGCGGTCATGTTCGCAGACGAAGAGATCGCCGGGCGGCTCGCGTTCTGGCTGAGTCTGTTGCCCCTCGCTGGAGCACTCCTCATGTTCTTGGGCTTTGACGGGTCCGGGAACGCGCTTCTCGGTGGCGATATCGCGTATCAAACCCAAGCAGACTGGATCAGTCTTGGCGACCTTTCGGTCGGATATCACGTCGGTGTCGACGGAATCGGGCTCTCGCTCGTGGTTCTGACCACGGTGTTGATGAGCCTCGCTATTCTGTCAGCCTGGACACCGATCGACGAGCGTCAATCCCAGTTCTACGGGTTGATGCTGTTCATGGAAGCCAGCCTGATTGGGGTCTTTACCGCACTTGACTTCCTCGCATGGTTCGTCGCCTGGGAGTTCGTGCTCGTCCCGATGTACTTCCTGATCGCCATCTGGGGCGGTCCACGTCGGAAGTACGCCGCAATCAAGTTCTTCGTGTATACCAACGTGGCGAGCCTGGTGATGTTCATCGGGTTCATTGCGCTGGTGTTTGGCCTCCCGGTCAACTCGCTTGACCTACCGACGATTACCCAATCGCTCCACGCGGGCGAACTTGGGTCCCTAGCGGGTATACAGCCAGGGACGCTGAAAGCAGTCGCCTTCATCGCGATGTTCGCCGGATTTGCGGTAAAGGTGCCGATGGTTCCGTTCCATACGTGGCTCCCGGACGCCCACGTTGAGGCGCCAACCCCGGTGTCGGTGATCCTAGCCGGGGTGCTCTTGAAAATGGGGACCTACGCGATGCTCAGGTTCAACTTCACGATGCTCTCGGACCAGGCGATCGAGTTTGCGATTCCGATCGCTCTCTTCGCTGTTATCAGTGTGATCTATGGGGCGATGTTGGCGCTGGCCCAACAAGACCTCAAACGGATTGTTGCGTACTCCTCCATTTCTTCGATGGGCTACGTGCTCATCGGGCTGGTCGCGTACAACCTCTACGGGCTCGGCGGTGCGACCTTCCAGATGGTCGCCCATGGGCTCATCTCGGGGCTGATGTTCATGTCAGTCGGTGTTATCTACAACGTCGCCCACACGCGCATGGTGGGTGACCTGTCCGGGATCGCCGACCGGATGCCGTTGACTGCGACGGTCTTCACCGCGGCGGCCTTCGGATACATGGGCCTGCCGCTGATGGCCGGCTTCGCCGGGGAGCTGTACATTTTCCTCGGCGGCATGCAGTCGACGGTGCTCCCGTATGCACAGGTGTTCACCGCGGTCGCGATGTTCGGTATTGTAATCGTCGCTGGTTACCTTCTGCTGGCGATGCAGCGGGTCCTCTTCGGGCCGTTCGAAGCGGACACGGACCACGAGATCGTCCCGGCAGCGGTCACTGATCGGGTTTCGATCATGGTGCTCCTGCTGATCGTCATCCTGCTTGGGATGGCTCCGGACCTGATCTACGGGATCATCCAGGATGCTGTGCAGCCGATCCTTTCAATCGGAGGTGGACTGTAAATGGTCGAACTTCCCTATCTCACGCCGCAGTACCTGTTCGCGATCACGGCCATGGCGCTGCTGATCGCTGATACGATGTTCCCGCGGTCGAAACGCCCGGACCTCCTGGCTGGCATCGCTGGCCTGGGATCGGCCCTGGTCGCACTCACGAGCGCTTGGTTCATAGCTGCCGGAACAGGGGCCCAGGCGACAATGCCTGAACTGTTCGACGGCATGCTCGTCGTCGACGGGATGAGCCTGTTCTTCACGTTCATCTTCGGCAGCGTGGCAACCCTCGTGGTGTTTGCGAGCTACGACTATCTACGTGGGTCTGAAGCCATTGCGGAGTACTACTCCCTGATCGCCCTTGCGGCACTGGGGATGAGTCTCATGGCTGCGGCGAACAACCTCGCTGCGGTCTTTGTCAGTCTCGAACTGGCCTCGCTGCCCTCCTATGGGCTCGTGGCCTACCTCAAGCAAAACGAGGGTAGTGTGGAGGCTGGGCTCAAGTACTTCCTCATCGGGGCGCTGTCCTCAGCGGTAATGGTCTACGGGATCAGTCTGGTGTACGGTGCGACTGGAACCCTGCACCTGAGCGGAATCGCCCAAGCGCTCCAGGGTGGTCTGGCAGGCCTTGATAGCGTGCTCGGACTCGGGCTGGTCATGCTGATCGGTGGCTTCCTGTTCAAGACCGCAAGTGTGCCGTTCCACTTCTGGGCCCCGGAGGCCTACGAAGGGGCGCCGGCACCGATCTCGGCGTTCATCTCGTCAGCATCGAAGGCAGCCGGTTTTGCCGTCGCCTTCCGCGTTCTTGTACAGGGCTTCCCACTCGATCTGGTTGCTGGGACTGTCCCATGGGGCTGGGTCTTCGTCGTGATCGCGATCGTGACGATGACTGTCGGGAACTTCGCCGCGGCGACCCAAGAAAACGTCAAGCGGATGCTCGCGTATTCATCGATCGGGCACGCGGGCTATGTGCTTATGGGACTGGCTGCGTTGGCCGGGCCAGGTGATGTCGGCACTCAGGCACTCGTGCTCGGTGCCGCGATGATGCACCTGCTTGTCTACGGGTTCATGAATACCGGAGCGTTTCTCTTCGTCTCGCTGGCCGAGAAGTGGAACATCGGTCGAACCTTCGAGGACTACAACGGACTCGCGAGACAGGCCCCCTACGTCAGCGTTGCAATGACGGTGTTCATGTTTAGCCTGGCCGGGCTCCCGGTCGGCGGTGGCTTCCTCTCAAAGTACGTCCTCTTCGCGGGGACGGTGCAGGCTGGCTTCTGGTGGCTGGCCGCGATCGCCGCGATCAACAGCGCATTGTCGCTGTATTACTACAGTCGGGTCGTGAAATCCCTCTGGATCGAAGACCCGTCCGATTCGCGTGACCTCGGACCGAAGCCGACGGGCATGTACGTGGCCGTGATCGGTGCAGCCGCAGTCACTGTCGCGTTGCTCTTTGCCTTCGATCCGGTGGCAGAAAGTGCGATCTCCGCCGCGTCGCTCCTGCTCGAAGGCGGCGTCTAACGAGAGAAAAGTTCTTTACCAGTTGCCGACGGAACTACGTTCGTATGGTCGACCGGCTGGTCCTTGGGTGTGGGGATCTCTGTCTGTCGCTTTCGAGTACAATTCGGGACTGGGAAGGTGAACTCCTCGTTTTGGATCCTGACGAACACCGAGTCGAACATCTTCGAGACTTATCAGTGAGTGCGGAGACGGGTGATGTCACCAAAACCGAAGCCATTCGGGCAGCGTCGATCGAACCTGACGTTATTATTGTCCTGATGGATGATCGTGAACGAGCGACTGAGGTGGCGTATGCGGCACGAGACGTGTATCCGGAGGCATATGTGCTTTCCCTGCCGGGTGTGACAGGGACGTCCAGCCAGGTGCCTGCAGCCGTCGATTCAGTTCTTTCCCCCGGGAGTATGGTGCTAGATGCGATTGACGATAATTATGGCGGAGTTCTCCACGAGCAGCTCGCTGGTCTCAGGACAACGTTACAGGGGATGAGTGGGACACTTGTTATATGCACACACGACAATCCTGACCCGGACGCACTTGGAGCGGCGCTGGCACTACGGGCGATTGCCGAGCGCTTCGAGGTTTCGGCCGAAATATGCTATTTTGGCGATATTTCCCACCAGGAGAATCGCGCATTCGTCAATCTACTCGACGTGTCACTGAGACAATTGGAGCGGCCCGCCGACATCGGTGGCGACCACTTGGCCCTTGTCGACCACTCGAGGCCCGGTGTGAACGATCAACTGCCTCAGGGAATGCCGATCGACATCGTGATCGACCACCATCCTGCAGAGGAGTTACCTGACGCCGATTTCATGGACGTTCGCTCCTCAGTGGGCGCCACCAGTACGCTGCTCATCGATTATCTGGAGGGGTATGATATCGACATTGGCACAGATGTCGCCACTGGGTTGCTGTACGGGATTCGGGTCGACACCCGTAATTTCGGACGGGAAACCACGGGCGCGGATTTCGAGGCGGCTGCCACCCTTTTGCCCCACGCCGACCTTGATGCCCTCGAACGGATCGAAAGCCCGTCAATGAGTCCATATACGCTGGAAACGATCGGTCGAGCAATCCAGAACCGTCGGGTGGAAGGGACAATATTAACGAGTTGTGTCGGATCGATCCAGAGTCGGGATTCACTCGCACAAGCGGCTGATCGACTTTTGGAACTCGAAGCCATCGACATGACGGTAGTGTATGGGTACACTGACGAGACGATTTATCTCTCGGGTCGCGCCAAGGCCGGCAGACTTGATTTGGGATTCGTGTTTCGCCGGGCCTTCGATGACATTGGGAGTGCCGGCGGGCACGAATCGATGGCTGGTGCACAACTCCCACTTGGGATTTTCGAGGCCGTCGAGACCGAAACTGAAGAGAACGGATTGCGGTCGATGGTCGCCGGACAGATCGAAAACCGGATCGACGACGCGCTGGATACACGCCGCCGGGAGCGCTGACGCAAAGATTGCCTCAAACGGCGTCTTGAGCCCGGAGGCTCAAACGAAACCTATTTTTGACGGTATCGAGATTACTCTTTCACACTATGCCAATCCGTACTGGACCCAGGCCCGAGATCCGTTTCACTTCTGTCCCGACTCAAGACTGCCCAAGCGGGCACTATCGAGGTGAGCGGTGATGGAGTTTGCAGAGCGCGTCCAGGCCGTCGAGCCGGCCGCACCGTTCGTTATCTCGAACTTGGTGACAGAAGTCGAAGCCGAGGGTGAAGACATCGTGGACCTGAGTGTCGGCCAACCCGATGTTGATACCCCACAGAACATCATCGACGCGACAAAGGACGCCCTGGATGCCGGTCATACGACCTATACCCCATCGAATGGCATCATGGAACTCCGCGAATCGATCGCCGGCTATCTACAGGATCGCTTCGACCTGGAGTACAGTTCGGAGAACATCATCGCCACACCGGGAGGCAAACACGCGCTGTACGAAACCATCCAAGCGATCGTCGATCCGGGAGACGAGGTCATCGTCATTGATCCGGTTTGGTCGTCGTACGAACCGATGGTGCAACTGGCTGGCGGCGAAGCCATCCACGTCGATACCGCGCCCTATGACTTTGCACTCGAACCGGCACTGGATGACCTCGAGGCCGCCGTCAGCGACGATACGGCCCTGGTCATGCTAAACTCCCCGAGCAATCCCAGCGGCATGGTTTTTTCCGAAGCCGCATTCGGGGGGCTTCGTGATATAGCGGTCGAGTACGACTTGCCTGTGCTTTCCGACGAGATATATGCAGAACTCATGTACGAGGACAACGAACAACGGAGCCTGGCAACGTTCGATGGTATGATGGAGCGGACCATCACAATCAACGGAGTATCCAAGACCTTCTCCATGACGGGCTATCGGCTTGGCTTCATGGCTGCGCCGACTGACCACACGACTCAGGCCGGCAAGGTCCACTCCCATTCGGTGTCCTGTGCCTCGAACTTCGTCCAGCGGGCCGGAATCGAGGCGCTCGAAAACACCGATGTCGACGCGCTGACCGACGATATGATGGAGACATTCGAGGCCCGGCGTGACCTGTTTGTCGAACTGCTCGAAGAGCGGGGTATCGACGTTCCCGTTCCTGAGGGGGCCTTTTATGTAATGTTCCCCATCGAATCAGACGACGATATGCAGTATTGCAAAGACGCAGTCCGCGAGGCTGGCGTCGGTCTCGTTCCGGGCCAGGCCTTTGGGACGCCGGGTTATGTGCGAGCCTCACTCGTCGAAACCGAGGACCGCATCCGGGAAGGGATCAAACGGCTGGAGGACGCAGGCTTTCTCTGAGTTAGCGACACGCCCCTGACGTTCGCAAAATTTCGGCAGACCCCGACCTTCAAACACGACCGACAAACACAGTTACCCATGGCAACACAACCGACCGTCTACGTCACACGACGCATCCCGGATGCCGGGATCGATCGACTCGAAGAAAAGTACAACGTGCACGTCTGGGAGGAAAAGACCCCGCCGTCGAAAGACCATATCATCGAGACGCTTGCGGATATCGAGGCTGAGGGACTGCTCTGTCTCCTCTCGGATGAGATTGATGGCGAAGTCATGGACGCGTCACCGAATCTCAAAGTCATCTCGACGTTCTCAGTCGGCTACGACCACATCGACATGGATGACGCCGCAGACCGGGACCTTCCGGTCGGTCACACCCCAGGTGTGCTCTCCGAAACGACCGCCGACTTCGCCTGGTCGCTTTTGATGACGACGGCGCGCCGAACTGTCGAGGGCCAAGACTACGTGCTTGATGGAAAGTGGGAGACTTGGGGCCCGAAACTGCTTACGGGCCCGGATGTCCACCATGCAACCCTGGGTGTCATCGGGTTGGGTAATATTGGAACTGAGGTCGCCCGTCGCGCTGGCGGTTTCGATATGGACGTGCTGTACTCAGATGTCGAGCCCAATGAGGCGTCTGAGTCGGAACTCGCGGATGTCGGTGTTGACGCGGAATACGTGGATCAGGACGAATTGCTTGCCGAGAGTGACTTCATCTCGCTGCATGTCCCTCTCCTCGATGCGACCCATCACCTTATTGGTGAATCAGAGTTCCAGCAAATGAAGGAGGAGGCGATCCTAATCAACACGAGTCGAGGTCCTGTTATCGATCCCGAGGCGATGGACACGGCTCTCGAAAACGACTGGATCACCCGGGTTGGACTCGACGTGACCGAACCCGAACCCCTCCCGGCCGATCACGAACTCACCCGTCATATTCCGGAGCAACTCGTCGTGACGCCACACATTGCAAGCGCGAGCATCCAGACCCGGAACAAGATGGCACGGATGGCTGCGGACAACCTCAGTGCTGGCCTCGAGGGCGAACCGCTTCCGAATTCCGCCCGGAAGGACTGAAAAGAGGGAAGGGGAGCGGGCCCGAACCAGCGTATATGGCTCGGCGAACTGACAGACTTCTAGTTGGAGGGACAGATGGACTCGCCCTTTGAGACCGATCTGTCGAATGGCACCCACAGGCCCACGGTCGAGGAGTACATGACCCGAGACGTCGCGACCGTGTCGGCGGATGAAACTGTCGAGTCCGTCTCCCGACGCATTATCGAGAGCGACGATTACAACGGTTTCCCGGTGACAGACGGCCGGTACGTGGAAGGGTTTGTCACGGCGAGAGACCTGCTGCTGGAAGATCCCGGGATACCGCTTTTCAAAGTGATGAGTGAGGAACTCATCGTCGCTCATCCGGAGATGAAAGTCACGGACGCTGCACGGGTCATCCTCCGGTCGGGCATCCAGAAACTCCCGGTCGTGGATGACGCCGGCAACTTGGTCGGCATTATCTCGAATTCCGACGTGATTCGGAGCCAGATCGAGCGCGCGACCCCGGAGAAAGTCGGGAAACTCAAGCGGACCCTCGAAACGATTCACGATATCGAGGCCAACGAAGAGCGACGGACGATTTCCCTCGCTGAACTAACCCCGACACAGGGCACCGTCTATGCGGACGAACTCGAAGGGCGCGAGTACGAACTCGAACGAGGGTTGGCCGAACCCCTGGTTGTTATCGACAACGGTGGGGATATTCTGCTTGCAGATGGCCACCATCGGGTCATGGCGGCCAAGCGGTCCGGGATCAGTGAAATGGACGCGTATGTAATTGTCCTCCCGAGCCGGATCGACCTCGGAATGGCCAGAACGGCACGAAAGGAAGGGTTGGAGGACCTCTCGGATGTGGATATTGTTGATTATGCTCGTCATCCGTTGGTAGAAGTGACCGAACGATTCACCGACGATACTGCCTGATTTTGGAGCGGCGATGGCCTACGAGACGTCGAAAACGAGGACCCGGTCCTCGTCAGTTTCCGTGCGGTCAATATCCATGGTCACTTCGAGACCGTTTTCAACGGCTTGTGGTTCCATACCCCTGACCTGGCCTGTAACGGAGACCGGTCCGAAGTCGACGATTGCGGTCGCGTACGGTGTGTCTTCTTGGAACCGAGGAGTCGGAACGTGGACGACGTTATGCGCCTGGATCGTACCGAATTCCGGGAGTTCAGTCTCGGACAGTTCACTATCGCCACAATCTGGGCAGACATGACGGGGCGGGAGTGATCCGTGACCGTTCGAACATTCGAGATAGTACGGTGTTTCGTCCTCGACAGCATCGAGGAAATCGGCGTAGCCCGCGTCACGGGCAGGTTCGTCGCTCATTCGACCACCTCCAGAATATGGACGGCTGTACTGGCGACCGTCCCGCCGGCGTTGTGGGTCACTCCGACGGTGGCATTCGGAACTGCCGCTGCGTTGTGATGGGTCCCCTCGAGCAGTTTTGCCATTTCCACCACCTGGCTGGCACCGGTCGCGCCGACGGGATGGCCTTTCGCTTTCAAACCACCGGACAGATTGACCGGGAGATCCCCATCTGCGGTCGTGTCTCCTCGCCGGGCGGCGCCGATTCCCTCACCTCGCTCGAAGAACCCGAGCGCCTCGATCGCGAGTGCTTCCGCGACGGTGAAACAGTCATGCACTTCGGCAAGATCTACGTCATCCGCGTCGATCCCAGCGTCTGCGTAGGCCTCGTCGCCAGCGTCTTCGGCCGCGGGAGTTCGCGCGAGGTAGTCCCGATCCTGAAGGGCCAAGCGATCGCTTCCTTGGCCGGTTCCCGTGATCGCCACTTCGGCATCGAGATCGTTCGCTTCGGCGTACTCCTCGCTCACGAGGATCATGGCCGCCGCCCCGTCGGTGATAGGACAGGCGTCGTAGAGATGGATTGGTTCCGCAACTGGCGGCGCGTCCATTGCCTTCTCTACGCTGATTTCTGCCTGGAACTGGGCGTACTCGTTTTCGAGCGCGTTCTCGTGATTCTTGACCGCAACGTGGGCCAGATCTTCGCGGGAACCACCATACTCGTCAAAGTACGCGTCTTCCATGAGCGCGTATGCGCCCGGGAAGGTCATTCCCGCTCGAACCTCATAGAGGTCGTCAGCGGCAATAGCCAAGGCGTCCGTGGCGTCTGCCGTGGCCAGATTGTTCATTCGTTCGGCTCCGCCCACCAGGACGACGTCGGCTTCGCCTGAGCGGACGTTCATGACGGCTTGCCTGACAGCGACCCCGCTCGACGCACAGGCACTTTCGTATCTCGTGGCCGGTGCGTCGATACCGAGGGCTTCAGCGGCGATCGGACCCATATGGCCCTGATGCTCGCCAAGTTCTCCCATGAAGTTTCCAAAGAACACCGACTCGATTTCGGTGCGGTCGATACCGGCGTCCTCGATGGCCGCCTCGCCAGCCTCGCCGAACATGGCGCGACTGGTCTGTTCCGGATGTACGCCGAAGTGTGTGAGTCCGCCCCCAGCAACTCGTACCCGCGTCATGAGTACCTGATATTGGCCGAGCGCCGATAAAAATGATGTGCATCGACCTGGTATCGGGAAAACACTCAAGCCGGTTCCGAGCGTTTCCACCAGACGGTGTCTCTGTGGCCGAAGAATTGACCGATATCAAGTTCGTCGGGCCCGCAACTGAACCTGTTTTGGAGGGGGCTGGGGTTGAGCCCGTGGACATTCGCGAGCGACGAGTATCTCACGCCAAACTCGTCGATGCAGGCGTTAATCCTGGAGTCGCCGCAAAGATCCGCCGCGAGCATTCGTTGTCGTGGTCGCTAAAAGGAGGCGAAGATTTTGATCGCCGGGCCGAGCAAGTTCGGGGCCTTCAGGATGGAGAACGGGAATGGGTGGCTGCGAGCGGGGGCGACTGGGAGGACCCTGGTTCGACGGCTCCGGAAGAAAATGAAAGTGGGGACGCAGATACAGAGTGGACGCGCCGACCATGGCCGAACCAACCGGACGAGACCTCCGAGTTTGATGCGGAAGCGGAGTGGCGGGACCGGAGTATTCCAACCCCTGTTTCTGCGATCGAGGCCCTTGACCGGGAACAGCGCGCGACGCTGGCGGAGGCAGGGATCACCTCCGTTCGTCGATTGGCAACGTGCAACCCGGTCGAAGTCGCGGCGTCCCTCGACATCGAGGAGTCACAAGTTCGAGAATGGCGGGCGGTCGCTCGCGAATTGTCGTGATCTCACCGGGAATCGCATCTCGACTGTTCAGTTAGACTATTATACGACGCTCCCGGACCATTATTTGATGCGATCACTCGAGTCCTCGCCGATTGCGAAGGACGGCAAACTGCTGGTCCTCGCGTACGATCACGGGTTGGAACACGGACCGACCGATTTCGACCCGGTTCCGGAGACGATGGATCCGGAGTCAGTTTTCGAATTGGCGACCCACGACGCGGTCACCGGCTTCGCGGTCCAAAAAGGCGTTGCTGAGGCGTACTACCCATCCTACGACGATAGCGTAAACCTCGTGGCGAAACTCAATGGCACGTCGAACCTTTGGATGGGCGAGTATGACAGCGCTGTCAACTGGTCCGTCGAGTACGCCCAAGAATTGGGCGCCGACGCCATCGGATTTACCCTCTATGGCGGATCCAATCACGAAGTCGAAATGGCCGAAGAGTTCGCCGCGGCCCAAGAAGCCGCTCGGGACCGAGATATCCCGGTCATCATGTGGTCTTACCCTCGAGGCCAGGGCGTAAAAAACGACTCTAAGGACGAAGTCATTGCGTATGCTGCCAGACAAGCCCTCGAACTTGGGGCTGACGTGGCAAAGGTGAAATATCCTGGAAGTGAGACTGCAATGGAGTGGGTCGTCGATTCGGCAGGGCCAGTTGAAGTCATCATGAGCGGTGGGTCTAAAACCTCGGACCGTGCCTTCCTCGAATCCGTGCAGACAGTCCTCGACGCTGGCGGGTCCGGGCTGGCAGTCGGACGAAACGTGTGGCAACGCGAAAACCCCGAAGCAATGCTCGATGCACTTCAGGCACTGATTTTCGAAGAAAAGAGCGTCGATGCGGCCCTCGATCGGATGTAAATGTCAGGACCAAATCCGATCGAGGCGGTTTTCGAGACGCTTGCAGCTACCGCACCGGAGATTCGGGCCGGGCTCCCAGGTCGAAGAACGGCTCTGGACCAAGAAAACGTGACCGGCGATCAGCAACTGGCGGCGGACGTATGGGCTGATGAACTACTGGCTGAACGTCTTGGCACAATCGACGGAATCGGGGAATACGCGAGTGAGGAACGGCAGTCTGTCGAGGACGTTGGCAACGGCTATGCAATCGCTATCGACCCATTGGATGGATCGTCAAACCTCAAATCGAACAATCCGATGGGCACAGTCGTTGGGATTTACGACGGTTCATTCCCGACGACAGGACAGGATCTCGTCGCGGCAGGATTTGTCTTGTATGGCCCGATCACGACGATGGTCGTTGCCCGCGAGGGGATACCCGAGGGGTACGTCGTTGCAAACGGGGATCGGCAGTCGACTGGGCCCGTCAAACTTCCGACTGAGCCGACCGTGTACGGCTTCGGGGGAAGAGAACCGAACTGGAATCATTCGTTTGCCGAGTACGTCGAGGGTGTCCGATCCGAACTCAAACTCCGATATGGCGGCGCGATGATCGCCGACGTCAGCCAGGTGCTCTCGTATGGTGGTATTTTCGGCTATCCGGGCCTCCGAAACCGGCCTGAGGGCAAACTTCGGCTTCTCTTCGAGGCGGCTCCGATCGCGTATATTGTCGAACACGCGGGTGGGGCGTCGACGGACGGTTCCCAATCGTTGCTCGAAGTTCCGGCTGAAGCGATTCATCAGCGTACGCCGACATTCGTCGGAAACGAGTCGTACATCTCCCGTCTCGAAGCGGCCGTCGATTGGTAGGCGTAAACCCGTACCGTCACCGAACTTTGATGGTCCGTCCCGTTGAAGAGGAAGGGACATGACCGGTATTTCGTATTCGGACTTCGTCGACACCGAGTACCAGCCTGCGGACTCGGAGCTCGTTTGTGAGTTCGCGATTCAACCTGCTGAGGGGCTCTCGATGGACGATGCGGCCGGGCGGGTGGCGTCCGAAAGTTCAAACGGAACCTGGGCCAAACTCGAAGTCGGTGACGGATTCACGGATGTGAGCGCAACGGCGTTTGACATCGGAGATGGCCAAATAACGGTTGCTTATTCCGTTGAACTCTTTGAATTGGGCAACATGCCCCAGGTTCTCTCGTGTATTGCTGGCAATATCATGGGGATGAAAGCCGTCGAGTCGATTCGACTACAGGATTGTGACTGGCCCGCGGAATTAACCCAATCCTTCCCGGGCCCACAGTTCGGATCGGCTGTCAAGTCGACGTTTCTTAACGCCGCGGATCGCCCGGCACTTGCTACCGTTCCGAAACCGAAAGTCGGCCTCTCAAGCGAGCGACACGCCCAAATCGGCTATGAGGCATGGACTGGCGGCGTGGACCTGTTGAAGGACGACGAAAACCTCAGCAATCAGCCCTTCAACTCCTTTGCAGAGCGGGTCAGACGGAGTTTCGAATTGGCGGCCAAAGCCGAAGCCGAAACTGGCGACCCGAAAGATTACCTCGTCAACATTACGGCGGACGTGGAGACGATGAAGGACCGAGCTGACCTTGTCGCCGAGCATGGCGGTAATTTCGTCATGGTCGACGTGATTACAGTCGGTTGGGGCGCGGTCCAATCGATCCGTAAGTACGCGGGCGAACTCGGTCTCGCGATCCATGCCCATCGGGCCATGCACGCCGCCTTCGACCGGATGAGTCATCACGGCGTTTCGATGCGGGTCCTCGCACAGATTGCCCGGCTGACGGGCGTCGATCATATCCACACGGGGACGGCGAACCTCGGCAAACTCGAAAACGAAGACACGGCGGGCATCAACGATTGGCTTCAAAGTGACTTACACGGCCTCTCAGACGTGCTCCCAGTGGCGTCTGGTGGTCTTCATCCTGGCACCGTCGAACCGCTCCTCGACGCGCTTGGCACCAATTTGATTGTCCAGGCAGGGGGAGGTATCCACGGCCATCCGGATGGCACCCACGAGGGTGCGAAAGCGCTTCGACAGGCTGTCGACGCCTATGATGCTGGAATACCCGTTACCGAGGCAGCAACCGATCACCCAGCGTTGCAGACGGCCCTCGACGAGTGGGGAAGCCAAACACCGATTTAGGTCTTTGGTCAGGCCAGCAGTAAGCTCAAATCCAGGGGATGAGATAGTCTTCCGAGTCTGTTATGAGCATTGCATGGTCAGTCTCGTTTGTAAATCAATTTCGAGGAGATTGCGGACAGGTTAGTCTGGTTCTAACTTAAAACCACAAACGATTGTGTAGTTGCGGTCGTCGGTCACGCCTCGGCCGGGACCTTAGACTTCTGCTTCAGCCGCGCCGTCGGCGGCCGGAGTCGCAAGCGTGTAGAGATTCTGGCGGGCGTCCGGGATGTAGATGTTTTTCTCGACTATCGTTCGATCTTGGAGGCGATCGAGGGCATCCCGCACCGTTCGTTGTGAGAGTCGGGATTTACCGACGATTTGTTTCTGCGTCAGGCCACCGTTGTATTCGAGGACTTTCAAAACGAGTTTTGCACTCGGAGGCAGGTCTTCGACCTGAGTTTCAGCTACCACCATGGTAGTTATACCAAAGTACGGAGGGGCTTTATATTTATTGGTGAAATTGTTACCAGTCACTATTGGAATCAAACACGTTCGGAAACCGCCTCGATTACTCTTCAGATTCGCTCGTTTCTGCCGCTTTGGCCTCTTCCTCGGAAGTCTCGTCCGTCTCGGATTCTGTCTTTGGCTGGAGGTCGGCCGAATAGCCGGCATAATCCACGGCGTCCAGGAGGTCCTCAACGTCTGTGTCCCCTTCGACGTATACGGTACCGGCCTCTTGGTCTGCGCTCGCGGATTCGACGCCAGTGACTTCTTCGAGAGCGTTTTCGACGATGTCCTCACAACCGTCACAGCTCATGTCCTCGACCCGGAGTGTAGTGGGCATGAGATGGGGTTGGAGACGGGGGATTTAGGGCGTTTCGGGTTGGCCTCGCTATGTCACTTCGCGTTTTTCCGCAATTCCTCGTACCGATCCACGTATCGAGATTCACACGAGGGACAACAGAACTGTTTGACGTCCCCATCAACTCGGGTGGTCACACCTTCGCTGGTAACCGTATTGCCACACTCATCACAGACCATGGCGAAATCAGTGGCCCCCACCGTGGGGGACCAATGACTTTCACTCAACAACGATACGTCGACATCACGGATCCCATCTGTGACCAGGATTCGGTCGAGCCAGGTCCCGATATCACTCGGGGCGTTGGCGTGGAAGATGACGTCGTCGTCAACAGTAACGTACAGGTGTTCGATAGCGTCAAGTTCACTGACAGCATTTTTGACGACCTGGACTGCATCCGGGGCAACAGTCAAGCGAACAAGAATGGACGTCCCTTCCCGCAATTGTTGGCGATCGATATCTACGGTAAATTGGCGAATAACGCCTTGTTCACGAAGCCGTGACACGCGGTCGGAGACAGCTGGCGCCGAGAGGTCCACTGCGTCGGCTATTTCGCGATAGGGCCGCCTGGAATCAGAAACGAGGAGGCGGAGAATTTCTAGATCCGTTTCATCAAGTGGGTGCATACCGGTTCATCGGGCTGATACCTCATACGTTTTTGTGAGCGTGCGGTTCGGACCGATTGTTTAAGGAGGATCACCCAGGATGAGTACGGTATGGAGCGGACACGCCGGCACGGAATCTACTATCTTGGGGCAATGGTCATTCTTTTGCTCCTCTATACGATACTTTACCAGTTCGGGATGACGACATTCGAAGGTGTTGAACGGGGTTTTTTCGAATCCCTCCAAATCGTCATCGAAAGTGTGACGACGACCGGATACGGAGAAGACGCCCAACGTTGGTCGACGATACCGCTGGTGCTTTTGATGATTACCATGCAGTTAACTGGCGTCTTTTTTCTCTTTCTTACGCTGCCGCTGTTTCTGGTTCCGTGGATCGAGAACCGACTGGAAGAAACGCTTCCGCGGTCCTATTCGGGATCTGAGCACGTTATCATCTGTGGGCAAAACGGAATCGGACCTGAACTCATCGAGGAACTCGAATCGAGGGGGGTCGATTACGTTGTTCTTCATACGGACCCTGATGTGGTTGGATCACTCCTGGACTCGGGGTATTCGGCGGTCCATGGTGATCCAGAAACGACTGCTGCGCTCGAACAGGTTTCACTCGAGGATGCCAGAGCCGTCATTTTGGACAGTGAGGACGAACGGAATGCAAACATCGCGCTTTCGATTCGCCAACGCTCGGATTCAGTTCCAATTGTCGCGTTCGTCGAAGATTCGTCGGTGCGGCCCTACCTGGAACTGGCTGGAGTTGACACCCCCTTAAACCCGAGGGAGTTGCTGGGTGAAGGACTCGCAAAAGAGGTCTCTCGGGTTATCACGACCCAATTAGGGAGCACAATCGATATCTCGGTAGATTTCGAAGTGATCGAACTCCCAGTGCATTCGGAAAGTGATATCGAGGGCCATCGATTGGAAACCGCCCAGCTGCGGGAACGTGCAGGAGTGACGGTCCTCGGTGCCTGGACTGATGGGGAGTTTCTGCCCAATCCGAACCCATCGATGATACTCGATCGGCAGACCGTTTTACTGGTTGCAGGGAGCAGATCACAATTGCGGTCGGCGATGGAGTTGACTATCCCAGGGGGTCGACCCGCCCATCAACAAACAGTAATGGCAGGCTACGGGGACACCGGGAAAGCGGTCTGTGACGCCCTCGAATCCTCTTTCATATCCTGTCAAGTAATTGATTGTAAAGACCTTGATCGCGCTGATGTCGTCGGTGATGCAAAAAATGCCGGCATACTGCGTGAGGCTGGGATCGAATCCGCTGGAGCGTTAATCATCACTGTTGGCGATGATACTGAGGCGATTTTCATCACCCTCGTGGCTCGGAAACTCAACCCGGACATCGAAATCGTCGTCAGAGCCAACGATTCCGAAAACCGGTCGAAGTTTTTCGCAGCCGGAGCCGATTACGTCCTCCCGCTCGCCGAGGTCTCTGCACGGATGATCGCCGCGACGATTCTCGGCGAAGACGTCATTACGTATGAAACACAGATCGATATCGTGAAACTCCAGGCCCCACGATTCGAAGGGCAAACTATTGTTGAGGCCGCTATTCGGGAACAGACAGGTTGTACGGTGATTGCCGTGGAACGGGACGACCAGACCATCACCGACCTCGGCCCTGACTTTAAACTCATCCCGGAAGACACGCTTGTTGTTGCCGGGACAGACGAGGATTTGCTTACGCTTCAAGAAGTTGCCGGAACCTTGGGTGAGTGAAAGCTGATCGCCCGATAGTTTCCATGTATACTTATGTTCCCCGCATCAACAATTGCATATAGCCCGCAGTCTGACTGAGTCTGCGCGGGAACTACATATATGAGCTATGAACTCGGCGACGCTGTTCCGGACCCGCTCGTCGATACTATCGACTCGGGGACCAACATGCTGGTCAGTGGTCCGGCCATGTCCGGGAAGCGCCAGCTGATGCTCGAAATACTGAGCCATGGAGCCTCACAGGGCGAGGGATCAGTCATTGTGACGGCAAACGATGGCGGATCGAAGGTTTATGATCAATATCAAACGTTGGGAGGCGAGAGGGACCCGTATTTACGAATCGTCGATAGTGTTGGATCCAATGGGGGGACCGACCTCGGCGACGTCATCCGAACCTGCGGATCACCCGGTGATCTGACTGGGATGGGAATCGAGTTTTCCCAACTGTCAAAGGAAACTGCATCGAAAGGTATCGACAACGTTCGGGTGGGTTTTGACTCCCTCTCGCCAGTGCTGATGTATGTCGACCTGGAGCGACTCTTCCGATTCTTACACGTGTTCACCAGACAGATCCAGACGAAAAACTGGATCGGCCTGTTCGCGATCGACCCGGATTCACACGAAGCCCAAGTAATGAATACGCTCAATCAATTGTTCGACGGGATCTTGCAAATTAGAGTTCCTGACGAAGGCGGTCGTGAGATACGAACCCGCGGCTTCGGTCAGTCACCGTCCGAGTGGGTCAGTCTCGACTAAAACCGTTGTAGATGGCTTCGAGTTCGTTCACGAGTCTGTCTCGCGTGGAACTGTATGAGAGGTGGCTCTCACACGCACAATCCGACGCACCGATCCCCTCAATCGCAGTTCCAGGGAGGGTCTCGGCATAATCACATTCTCTTGCAACCGCTGCAGACCAGACCCCGACCCAGGTGGTTTCTGCAGCCCCGAGTAGGTAATCAATGTGCCACTGCCGGGTCATATTCGTGCCATCACACACCTTCCGATGGCGATCGACCCGTGAGAGACCGCCTGGGCCCAATGCACTTCCAGTATAGGCGTAATAGCCAGCATCGAGGCGTCGCGTTCCGGCCGCTCCAAACGTGATGGAAGTGGTCGTTTCGAGTTCGAGCAGGAGTGTATATGTTCCCTGGTCCATGTGTCTCAGTTGGGGGTAGTACCGGTTCGCTTCAAATTCACGAATTCAATCACCGAGAGTGTGCCGGCTGAGGCTGTTGCGAACCACCCAGTACCCTACACTGCTACTGAGTACAAGGGTTCCAAGAATGGCGTAACTAGTCGCTGTCGGACTTCCGATTGCCAGTTTTGCGACCAGATTAGGCGGGTTTTCGGGCAACAGTAGTGAGGCGCCGAAAACGACCAAGGCCAGAAGGGAGTACAACAATTGGGCCTCCCGACGGACACCGACCCAGATGGCGAGTGCGGCCCCGATCACAACAAGGACGCCAGTCATTGCGGTGGCGAGTACGAGTATTTCGATCGGTCGGGCAATAGTCGTCCCATTAAGCTCCAGGAACAAGAGCCATAGTCCGGCCTGTGCCGGTGCGATACCGATCATCGTCAGTGCTTTCCCGTCGATGATTTGCGGAACCGAAAGTGGCGCCACTCGAAGCAACCCAAAAGTCCCCCGTTCGAACTCTTCGGCGAGGGAATCAGCAGCTATCGAACCGCTGATGAACGCCGGTAAAAAGACCAGCACCGGCACAAGGATGGTGTAGGTGAACCCGTAGTACGGGTTCGAATCGCTTCGGTCGGGCACCGAAAGTGGTGCTCGAGTTAACCGATTAGTTCTGTCGAGTCGCAGTTCCGTTTCCAGGTCTGTCAGCGCAGCTTTGACCTGCGTGACGATAAGGGTCGTTCTGAAGTCCCCATCTGGAGCGATCGCATCAATGTGTATCCGTCCGTCGCTGCCTGGTTCTGCATGCAACACTGCATCGATTTCTCGATCCTCGAAGGCACTCATGGCCGCAGTTTCTGACTGAAAAACAGTCGCCTCTCGTGACTCGCCCAAATCCATGATCCGTTCAAGTTCGTCGCTTGCAGCGCCACTCACCCCCATTTGAACTGTGTATGCCCCTGTTGTCGATCCCGGATCAGTAAGAGAAACGAGTCCAACGACGAGAAATGACGAGAAAGCGGCGATGATCAACTGGATGACCAGAGCTAAAATGATGGTTTTTTCGGACCGCAAAGACCCAAATTCTCGAATTGCGAGATGCAGACGGTTATCCAAGGCTACTCACCACCACAACGTTGTACGCAAGATGGATCCCTGATGCGACGAGAAGCCCGAGAAGGTACCACCGTCGCGATCGCCGAGCCCCGAGTGCCGAAATAACGGCCGTTACTGTATGCAAGACGAGCGGCGCAAAAAGCAACAATGCTGGTGTCAACCCTACCAATTCGGGGGCAAAAGCCGCTTGACCTAGGTCCAGATTTGGGAGGCCGACTAGTTGGGTAATCGCGAGGAGTTTTTCTGCCAAGAAAAATCCGAGACCTGAGATCGCACCGATACTGACTGCACTACGGAGTCCCGGATCAAACCGTCCTCGTTCGAAGCCAGCAAACACGTGAATACTCTTTGCCACCTCCTCGATTATTGCAATAACTCCAAGAAGTAACGGAATGGAAAGGGCCACTGGAAGCAGATACAACGTCGCGACTGCTAACAGTTCGGCCACGAGTACGAACGGAATGAAGAGCCCTGTCCACAGTCCGACCCGCCACAGCGAATGAAGCGGGGCTGCAAGTGCATCCAATGCCTTCTGTGGTAACGGCCGCTGGGTGAACAAGTCCTCCTCCCGGTACATGCCAGTCCCGAGCATGAATAGAACCGCTGCAGAAAACGTGGCTGGGATTGTTGCGAAGAAGAACGTTTGCCAGGCAACAGGGGTCCCCTGGAGTTCGTTGACGACGATTGTCAGCGGTGAAATAGCCGCTATCGGGTGGACTTCGGCAAACACCGCGGGGAGAAAGGCGTACCCTGTGAGAACGACACTGATCGTTACTGTGGCAAAAGTTAATTCTTTGAACGACCGAGAGAGCAAGCCGGCGAGAAACGTCGCAGCGATAAACAGGGCAGCGAGGGGTGCAATCGCCACGACAGAACGAATTCCCCCACCAAGGAGCGCTGCGATTATTGCCGTAATTGAAAGTGATCCGAGAAAGTACGGGAGCGCTTTTCCGACCACGATATCACCGCGAGTCGCCGGCGAAACGAGCAGGGGTTCACCCCGTCGGTTGATCCGCTCTGCGATGACACTACTTCCGTAAGCCTGGATGACGAAGTTGAAGGGAAGCAAGAAAACAAAGGCCAGGAGCAATGATTCCAGTGGGAAAGGTGGAGATATTGAAGTCGGGGTTCCAGCTTGTTCTGTTCCGAGAAATCCGTCTAACGGACTACTCGAAATCACATCATCCTCGACACGTTCGTCTTCGACTGGCTCCCCAGGGCCGTTATCTTCATTTGGGGCCGCGTCGCTGACAACAGTGGTTTGAGCAGGCGAGTCCGGTTCGTCCGTGCCAGACTGACCACCATCATCGCCTCCTGAATCAGGAGTCTCATCCAACGGCGTTCGATCAGGTGCACCCGTGCTTTCTGCTATTGTAGATGTGGACGCTATCCCAGAACCCCCCGCAGATCCATTCGGGGAGTCGGCGTTGGTTTCAGTTCCCTCGGTGGGGTCTTCGATTTGTAATGCAGACTGTTGGACATAGCTGACCGTAACGGTGACCGGAAAGGCCGCGGTCCGGTCCCTCTCTTGGGCCATGAGATAGGTATTGTACGAAACGACGGCTTCTCGAAACACGCCTGCCGCGGCTTTACTCTTCTTTGTGTCTTTGGCGACGACGTTTGGGCCGGCTATGACGATATCAAGGCCATCATTCAGAGAAGCACTTGCGGGGTCGATCGCTTGCAGTTCCGGTTCAGACAGGACGACATCGTGATAGGAACTCGATTCGCTCACCCCGACACGATACAGGTCCGCTCCAGGTGCTGGACTACTCACGAGTAGCGCGGGTCCCAAGGCTCCAAGAAGGACCAGAACTACGAGAATTGCAATCCCCGTTCGTCGATCGAGGTTCCCAAGACTTGTCGTGGTTTCCCAGATAGCGATACGAAGCGTTCGATCGGCTCTCATCGAATGGCTGACCCACCAGTCACGTCGAGGAAGACGTCTTCGAGGGAGGATTCCTGTGTTCGTATGTCGACGACGTTCCCTCCAGCGTTCTGTGACATTTCCCGTATTGATTCGACATCGTCCATGGAGCTAACAGTAGAAACGTACTGAGACCCGGTTTGAGTCGCTCCCTCGACTGGGACGTCGGTAAATACACGGTATTCGACGTCACCATACGTCCCTCGTATTTCTTTGACTGTGCCGATAGCACGGATTTGGCCCTCGTTCATGATGCCGACCCGATCACAAACACGTTCGACGTGATAGAGGTCGTGAGCGCTGAAAATGATCGTCTTGTCTTGATCGGCAAGTTCCCTGGTGAACTCGACGACGGTGTTTGTCGTCAGTGGATCGAGACCACTTGCCGGTTCGTCGTAGATGAGCACTGCCGGGTCGTTCACCAGTGAGCGGGCAATAGCCACCTTTCTCTTCATTCCCTTCGAAAAATCACCGACGACACGATCCCTGGCATCGAGTTCGAGGCGGTCGAGTGCCTCGGTGATCCTCGATTTAGCCACGTCTTTTGGCACATCGTAGAGCGAGGCAAAAAATTCGAGATATCCTTGGGGAGTCATGTCATCGTAGAGCGGGGACTCTTCGGGAAGAAATCCAAGCTGCTTTCGCATTTTCGGATCGTCGGGATGACGGCCGTCAATATCGATCGTCCCGGCGGTGGGCTCCACGAGGCCCGCGAGCATTTTTAACGTCGAGGTTTTCCCGGCTCCATTTGGACCGACGAGACCGAATATGTCGCCTGATTCCACATGGAAATCGATGTCCCGAACGGCTTCGACGTCGGCGTAGTGTTTGGAGAGCCCCTCGACGTCGATCATGTGCGTTGATTGCCGGGGCCGGTTATGAGGCTTTGGCTCTCGGGAACTACCGGAACGAGTCGTACATCGAGGACTCCAACTGGACGTAGCGATCTGACCTGAACTGATATTTCTTGAATCGATACCCAAGGTAAAGCTTGAGTGCCGGAACGCCTGCTGAGAGAGCGGAGCCGATGTTTGGAACCGCACCCGCCTGTGTTCGGAGCATTGAGTTTCCGATCGAAAAGACCCGATCCCAATCAGCTGGGCCATAGCCCCGAACCATTTCCCCAAGCGTGACGTTTCGGCGAACTTCCGTCCCGATTGCATCCTTCCACGCGCGGTTGTACGTATCGAGTTTACCAGTTGCAGCAAGTGACCCAGCGAGTTTTCCGGTTCGAAGCGCAACGTGATCGCCACCTTCGTGAAATGCCGATGTCGCGCCCATTGCTCCGCCAACCACCGCGATATCCCGATCGGTTGGTGACTCGACAGGCCTGGTCGAGGAAATCGGATACGTTTCGGTTCCGGAGTCTTTCCCGTAATTATCAAGTCGGGGAACATCGGTTTCGACGTCGTATTCGTCTCCAAAACGTCGATCCAGGAAGCGGTTGAGGAACTCACTGGCCGAGGGCATTGACTTGTCATCCGGCTCGATCAACTCGTAGGAGTACGGCTTATCGACATCCGAAAGTGAGAGTCCAATCGGCATCGTCAGGCCAACACGAGCGACTCCATCACTATTTGGGAAAATCCAGGGGTACGCTGTGTGTCCCGGGATCCAGCCCCACCAGAACTTGATCCGGTCCTCCTTGAACTCAGATTCGGGGATTTGGCGATACTCTTGGTATGCGATGTGATTTGCATCGGGCGGAGCGAGAAACTCCGAAGCCGACAAATCGGTCGGCAGTAACTCATCGAGAACTGGAATCGTCACTCTGCGTTGGGGACCATCGGCAAGAATCAACGACTCCGAATGCAGAACAGAGCCATCCGACAACGAGAGGTCGTGTGTGTCACTGGCGGTTTCCTTTGGGGCCACTGACCGAACACCAGTACCTACGCGGTAGGTTGCGCCAGCGGATTCGGCTCGGCTCCGCTGCCAATCGTCGAATTTTCGCCGATCGAAGGTGAAGCCGAAGTTCGGATAGGACGAATCAAGTCCCGTATCGGTGAGTGTGACCGATTCGGATGGGCCGATGAATTCCGCGCCAGTGAGTTGTTGATGAATTATTTCATCCGGCCAATCGGCTGGATCTTCGTCGGCAATCCCCTTCCAAAAATCCAGGAACCCGGCTGCATCAGTCGAATCGGGTCCCAGCGTGTCTCGGTCGGCTCTTGGAACTCCTTTCTCGATGAGAATTGTCTCAGCGCCACCTTCTGCTGCGGTCCTGGCAGCGGCCGTACCGGCGGGTCCACCGCCGACGATAGCAACTTCGACCTTCTCCATATGTGATGAAACGGGAGCGGAAGTAAGAATCTTCGTACAACAGTCCGTCCCCAGCACCACTAAGTGCTCCCATCACGAAATCCGAATAATGGCGCTGGGTTTAGATCCTGAATGGATCGAGATATTTTACGGTGGGGGATCGGTCGAAACCAAACTGGGACTGACGATCGGGGTAATTCTCCTCGGAATATTATTCATCAGTAGTGTGGTTCCTCGCCTGGTTCGGGCAGGGTTGTGGGCGTTTCAGAAGGTCCTGGGTTGGTTTGGACTGGAATCGGCCTACGAAATGGTATCTCCTGCCGGTCACCGGCTAGGCATCGGTTTTGCTCTCATTCGAATCCTCCAACTGCTGGTCATTGGGGGTGCGAGCATCTTGGTGATAGGGATCTGGGGGGAAATCGGATTGTTGTTCACGCTACTTGGTGAGGTTAGCATCCCAGTCTCCATTCTCGGGAAAGCCTTGATCACACTCTTCTTGTTGGTCGGGGCCTATTCCGGGATGGAACTGCTTCATCGCTGGGTGGGTGAACTGACGAATCGGTCGGACCGTATTTCCCAACATCAAGAGGAGATCTGGGTCCGGGTGCTCCAAATCATATTCCTGACTGCGGCCATCATCGTTTTACTGGCGCTATGGGGAATCGATCTCGGTGGCCTTCTTGTGGGGGCCGGATTTTTGGGGATCGTCGCTGGTTTGGCGGCCCAACAAACCCTGGGGTCGCTTATCGCAGGATTTGTTTTGATGCTCTCTCGCCCGTTTGAGATCGGTGACTGGGTCGAAATAGGCGACAACGAGGGGATTGTTACAGAGATAACTATCGTAAACACTCGGTTGGAAAATTACGACGGGGAACTGATCGCATTGCCGAACGATCTCGTGGGGAACTCGAAGATTGTCAATCGGACGAAGAAAGGTCGATTACGGCTTCGGGTCGAAGTTGGTATCGACTATGACGCCGATCCCGAACACGCAAGCGAGGTTGCTTCTGCGGCCTTGCAGGAGGTAGATCGTGTACTGACTGTTCCCCGGCCACGAGTTGTAACCAGCCGATTCGGGGATTCAGCGATCGTCCTCGAACTTCGCTTTTGGATGGACAAACCAAGTGCCAGACGGCGGGCGTTGGCGATTAGTGAAGCAATAAAGACCGTCTCCAAGGCGTTCCAGGAGGAAGGAATCAAGATCCCGTTCCCTCAGCATGAACTGTCAAGTCGGGCCGAAACCGGTGGCTTCCAAGTGGTTGACGAGAGTACAAAGGACGATTGACAACCTCCCCGCTCTGAAGGGGCATGACGAGACGCAAAGCGTCTCGTTGCACCCGAAAACGCTTCGCGTTTTGAGGATGAGGGTTCCCAAGCGTTGGAATAATACGCTTTCTTCGGGGCCAAAATGCTATACGAATTGGGCTGGAACCTGAACTATGGATCTTGGCCGACTCTTATACGTTTTTGCTCGGGTGTACGTCTGGGCACTTCTCGCGGTGGGTCTCGTTACGGTGTTCGCTCTTCTATTGCCCGTTAAAACGATCGACGCGACGCAGGCTGGTGTCATGTTTGCTGTTGGTGGATTCGGTGGGCTCGTCAGTGTTATCGCGGTCATGATATACTTGTACGACTGATTTCTGTCGGAAAAAGTAAATCCCGGAGTTCGGATAAATCACTAACGACTCTTTTCGGTGGTGGACTGCCCGTTTCCGTTCTCTAACTTCCACCGTTTTTGTGAGGCCCGTTATTAGTATCTATGGAACTTCGCTACTCTGAACTGCCCTTCTCACTTGCTGACCTTCCCGTTGCTTTTGTTGGTGTTGGTCTGGTTATTGCTGGGTCTTTCGCCGCGGTCTGATTGTAGTCCCCTTGTCGTGTTATTCGGTGCTCCCATTTGGGTGCCATTTGGTGGTCCCATCCTCGTGTTGTTAGGTGGGCCAAACGTGGTATTACCTGGCTCCCCTGGCGTTACATTCGTTGGTGGACCCATTGATGGGCCAGCATGGGTCGGTGGGCCGCGTCTGACGCCCGGATGGCCTGCGCTTGGACCGGCAATCGACCTGGCTATCCTAGCCATCTCGGGTCCAGTGGCATTTCCGGCAGCCATTCGTAGTTCTGCCAGGCGGGTCATGTTGACACCGTGTGCAGCTCTAACGGTAGCTGGGAGTCGTTGGCCCTCGACACTTGTCTGATTGATCCGACGTTCGAGAGCGTTGATGTGAGCTGTGAGTGTCGTCGATCGGGCCTGGTACGTTCCATTGCTGACCGTTCCGTTCTGGTAGGCTTCCTCGAGTGTTGCCGACTCGTTTTCGAGTTCATGTAATCGGGCTTCTAGATGGTCCGTCTGGTTTTCAATCAGCCGGGCTTTCGAACCGTTTGAAACAGCGGCCGCAACGGATAACCCGAATGCGCGCTCGGAGACCGCTCCTCTAAGTTCAGCTTGCTGGGCGCCAATGATACCGGAGAGGCGAGCACCTGGGCCGATAGTTTCGTTTGCAGGCTCAGTTTCGTTAGCTGTAATGTTGTTTTCCTGGAACTGGAAATCCTGGTCGATCACGTCGGCTGCTGGTTGGGCAGATGTTGCCATTGCAGCGGTTGAGCCGACCAGTATACCCAGAAGTAACAATAGGGATGTCAACAGCAATGTCCGTTTCATCAATCGCTGGTAGGAGGTGGGGATAAATATACCCGGACAGTCCTGAACCTGATTTTGACCGAATTAAGCCCGATTTACTCGGTTTGCCCGTCTGAATCCGGAATTTTGACGACGTTTTCCCGACCGATCCGGAACTTCTCGATCCGGTCGTCTTCGCTCATTTCTGAGAGAACCTGACTCGCTTTCGCCTCGGTCCATTCCAGTGCGTCAATTATCTCTTGTTGTTTGGCCCGGCCACCCACTGAATCGAGGTACTGTTCGACCCGCTCCTCGTTGCTCAAGAGTTCGGGTGGTGGAGACGGCTCCGCCGTCGTTCCTGTTCCTGATTCAGCACTCTCGCCCCCGCCAGTGGCTCCACTTTCGGCGATTGATCCCCCACTCGTTCGCCAAAACCACCCGCCTCCAAGAAGGAACAGGACGCCGATACCGACGATTAGCAAAAGCCACGGAACCCCTCCCTCATCGGCTGGTGGTTCTGTGGTTGTTGCTGTCGGTGTTTCTGTAGTGGGCTCGTCCGTGGCAGTTGTGAGTGTTACTGATGGTTCGTTTTGGAGGAATTCAAGTGGGCCGACCCAGCTTACTGACGTATTCGTGGATTCAGTCGGGGCGGGTTCGACAGTGCCGAGTTCGTAGTCCGAATCCCATTGAATTTGTAACTCAGTTTCCGCATCGAGGAAGAGCCCCTCGAGTGCATCTCCAATATAGATTTTCTCATCCGAGACTGCAGCAAATCCGGACCATGATGCCGAATACGTCACGAGTCCGTATTGCCTGTCGATACCTGCAGTTGTGTTCGTCGATACGGCAAAGTCACCGATAGCCATCGAACGTCCCGTGGCGGATTCTGCGGCCTCCACTGTGGCATTCATCCGATCAGAAAAGCGCCCGAGGTAGACTGATGTGTTTTCCTGGATATCCGTCGCTAAGCCTTCGAATGCTTCGGTCTCGTTTTGGTCTGTCAGTCGGATCGCATATCGAATTTGAAATTCGGCCGTGCCGGTTTCGGATACATTTGTAGTGATGGTAACGAGATCTGCCTCGAGGTCTCCGACCTGCTGTGAATCTGCGCCGAACGACCCACTTGCTGATGCAGGGGTCATCACTCCAGCCACCAGGATGGCGGCGAATACGATGGTCAGGACCGTCGTATACTTCATACGTGAGCAGAGACCTCCATAGTTGAATTGTTTCCGCTCCAGGTGGCATAATTATATTGGCTAGGTCTTCTGGTTAGTGTGGCTGCATGCCGGATGAGGTAAGTGCCTCGGGCCTGGAGCATTGGCCATGAAAGTGGTCGCTGTTGCCGGCCATCGTGACACTGGAAAGACATCGCTGCTTGAGGCGATTCTGCAGGCAATTCCCGACCCCAAGGGTGTGGCAACAATCAAGTCGATCCATCACGATGTGAAGTTTGATCGGGAAGATACCGATACATTTCGGCATCGGGAGGCGGGGGCCGATACAGTAGTTGGAATAACCCCCTCAATGACCGCCGAAATTCGCACAGAAGGAAAGGAAGATGGAGTAACAGTGAGTGACCGACTGGCTGAACTCCACTCAAAGGATTTTGATTGGACGTTGGTAGAGGGGTTCAAACGGGAACCAATCCCCACGATCCTTGTTGGGGACATTGAGGAGAGCGCAGTGGAAGGACGAGTACTATTTCGAGTCGCGGACGGAACGGCAGTCAACGGTTCAACGGTTTTCGAGCGGTTGGGGACCGTTCCAGATTGGACCCCTGATCCGACACCCTGAGAACCAGTTTTTCCGTGCGCGCCCTTGTGAATACATTACAAAGACCACCTGACCGTCACAACAGAATCGTGGCGGAAAAGAGTCCCTACGGCCGGATTTTTGGGCAGTTCCGAACTTCAGAGGGCGACACGACAAAACGCTTTTGTTGAGGTGGTCCAAATCTACATTATCAATGTCAGAATCGATGAGCGAGTATCTCTCTCAGGACATGCAATGTGAGGGCCTTCTGGAATGCATGCATGGCCTGAAGGAACTCGACAAGGAGGTATTTATGGTCTTAACGAGTTCGGAGGACCCAATGACCGTTGATGAAATTGCGGACGCGGTCGACAGGGAACGGTCAACCGCGTATCGATCGGTCCAACGGCTGCTGCAGTCCGGTTTCATACAGAAAGAACAGGTGAATTACGAACAGGGGGGCTATTACCACGTTTATCGACCGACTGACCCCGACCGAATCGCCGACGACATGCAGCGACTCCTTAACGACTGGTACGCGAAGATGGGACAACTAATTACCGAGTTCCGCAACCAGTACGAGGAAACGATGGCGAAGGAAACGTAACTCCCGCATTCTTTTGTAACCCGGAACCGGAATAATTTATTATGGCAGCGCCGCCGCCACAAGACGATCAGGAAACGTCGGCGATCACATTTGGCATCGCGGCCATGGACGAGCATCTCGAAACTGCGGATTTGGACTTTCCCGCCTCAAACCAAGAAATCCTTGGAGCGATGGGGAATCGTAACGTCCCATACGACCCAAAAGGAAATACAATAACTCTTGAAACGGCACTCGAAACCACCGGTCAGCGGAAATTTGGCTCACGACGAGAATTGTTGAATACGCTCCACCCTGTCTTCGAGGCCAAACGGAAGGAGAGTGGATTCGGTAGCTGGCTCAAAACGATCTTTCCATTCTAAGTAATGGACTACAAGACTGTATTTAAGCCCTCGAGAAATCCATCTGCATAGTTGCCACTGGTTACGATATCAGCGGCCGCTTTTGCATCATCTGTCGCATTGGCCACCGCAATCGCGGTCCCAGCGACCTCGAAAAGGGCCACATCGTTGGGTGAGTCACCGATCGCAAGTGTATGCTTCTGATCGATGTCGAGGTGGGCAGCGAGTGACTCGAAAGCCGCTCCTTTACTTACATCGGGAGATTTGACGTGGTAGGCGTATTCGGAATCGACAACTTCGAGGCCGTTCTCCGCAGCGATCTCGGCGAGGGGCTCGAGGGGTTGATCGCGGTGGACGACAACCTCCGTTTCGCGCCATCGATTGGCGAGATCGGGGTCACCGAACCCGGTTTCATGACCGGCGTGTTCGTATTGGTCAACGACGCGGTCAGCGGCCGCACGGTCACCGTGGACCTGAATCGTGTCTTCTGTAACCGCCACGCCACCGTTTTCCGCAATGACGAGTGGATCAACGCCAGAAAATTGTGCCAATGCGACGGGATAGGGGAGTGCCTTTCCGGTCGCAATCACTACTGGGGCTGGCCACGATCCAAGTGCGTCGATGATTCGTGGATCGATTGACCGATCAGGTCTGCTCAGGGTTCCGTCGATATCGACGGCGAGTGGTGTGGCCATGGAGTCCTTACATCCGCGATCCATTTGACGGGTTCGCTCCGTCCTAGCGATTGCGACTCTCGCTTGCAAGGTGAATTGCGGCGGTAATCGTTCGATTCACGGGGACTGGAATATCATGGGTTACCCCACGTTCAACCAGTGCGCCGTTCAGCGCATCGATTTCTGTTTGGCCTCCTGCTTCGAGATCTCGAAGCATAGACGAACGATTGTCGGCAGTTGCCCCAACAACGGTGATAGCGCGTTCGACTGCGTTTTCGATTGGATAGCCTTCGGCCTCGGCCACGAGTTTTGCTTCTGCAATACTGGATCTGAGGAGTTGGTGGCCTGGCCCCGTCTGCAAGGCTCCGTTTGGGACAGTTCCAAGCGCGGTTATCGGATTGATAGCAGCATTGATGAGAACTTTCTCCCAGATGGCGTGACGAATCTCAGTTTCGACCGTGGTCTGAAACCCTGCCGTCTCGAGCGCTGATTTGATCTGGTCGAGAAACTCGGTGTTTGGCCCCCAAGGCTTCCCGATATGGGTTCGGCCCAGGTTTCCGATACGAACGCACCCGGGTTCTGGAACGAAGGCACCCATTGTCGTCGTTCCACCAATCACTTGGTCGGGGCCAACGTTCTCACGGATTTGTTCGATATTCCCCAACCCGTTTTGCACCGTGAGAATGGGTGTGTCACCGAGATATGGTTTGATATCCCCTAGTGCGGCTTCCGTGTCGTAACTTTTCACTGCGAGGATGACCAGATCTACATCCGAGACAGCCTGATAATCGGTCGTTACGGATACTGCTCGCTCGCTGCTCGATTCTCCGGGCTCCACTACTGTCATTGGATTCTCCGACACAGTTTGGAGATGCCGTGTATGGTGACCGATCAGTGTGATGGATTCGGATCGAGATAGCCGGGCCCCAAGAGCGGAGCCGATTGCACCGGCACCGAGGACCGCAATATGCATACAGTAGTTTACTCTTGCCGTCCTCAAAATCATGCCGGGCGGGGAAGCTTTTTCGTCCCGAAACCTAACTAGGTCCCATGGGTCGATCTCGGGGTCAGATAATCCTGGTGGCAGCGTTCGCACTGGCACTGATTTTCGTTTCGCTGGCCCTGATTCTAAACACAGCCATTTTTACGGAAAACCTCGCGACACGGGAGACGGCTGATGGCCATGACGCACTTGACCTCCAACAAGCAGTCGCTGAAAC
Source organism: Halodesulfurarchaeum sp. (assembly GCF_036626455.1). Taxonomy (NCBI): domain Archaea; kingdom Methanobacteriati; phylum Methanobacteriota; class Halobacteria; order Halobacteriales; family Halobacteriaceae; genus Halodesulfurarchaeum; species Halodesulfurarchaeum sp. Next base: position 52,303 of record NZ_JAZKRK010000007.1, read on the forward strand.
GGGAGACGTACTTCTCCGAAAAACGAATCGGGGTGGGGGGACGAAAACCGAACTCACCGAGACCTATCGAGACCGGATCGAGAATTACAGCGATATAGAAAACGTCCATGCCGTGGCAAGAGGCTCGATTCGGGATATCTTCGTTCGTCAAACCCATAATGGAACGTACATAAATCAATCGAACAACGGCACGTTAGAAGATGACGATGGGAACAGTACGTGGCAAGTGACTGCTGACACGACTGACGTCCGTGCGATGACTTTCAATATGAGTGCCGCTGAGTCAGGGACACCGTTCGAACTTAATGCCACGAACGGGTCGAGTACATGGACTCTTTCGGTCAATGAATCCAGTGATACATTCTTTGTTACTTTGAATGACTTTTCGGGCAATTCGGTGGAGGAAAATTTCACGGAAGATACCCTCGAAATCCAACCAACTAATGGATCGATTGACGGAGAGCGCTGGCCGGAATTGCAGTTTCAGGACGCCTTCGAGGGCCCCTTTGAGATGTGGATTTCAAACGGGTCAAATGCCAGTGGAACCTATCAAATGACCGTTGACACCCCAGAAGACGATATTGATAATGATGGCTATGATCAATCAAATGACCCACACAAAACCGATGCAATCTACAATGCCACCCTCGGACTCGAACTCTTTCGGGAAGACCTGGAATATCGAGCAAATGTGACTATCGAACCGGAGGGACCGGACCCACGTCAGTAATCCGGTTGTTCGGACCGGTACCAGGTGGGCATTAGGTCCGTCTCGCACTGGAAAGTCGAACTCGATCTGGTTCGTATGTAACCTCGACTGAATAGTCAAATTCGTTCAGCAATGACAGACACGATTCGATATGCTCTGTCATTCGCGGACTCGTTACTTCCCCACCCTGAAGTGCCAGGAATGGTAGTAGCTGGTCGGCGAGATGTGACTCGATTGCGGCGGGACTCGATTGGAACGCCAGGAACGAATCTGCGGCCGACTCACCAACCTCCTCTGCCGGCCATCCTGGTTCTCCAAGGGCGGAAAACCCGGCTCTGGAATGCTCGAATTTGGCGACGAGGAGAATAGTGGTTCCAGTCGACCGTGTTTTGACCACTGAGGTTTCTTCGCTAATCGGAACGTCCACAGTTTTTTCCAGTGTTTTTGTTACACCGTCGACTTGCCGAGTAGCAACGTCTGCATCGGCTAAATCAGCAGAGGCAACCGAGTAGATCTCGATGTCTTCGAGAGCCCCCCGTTCTGCACAATTAATCGGCCCGATTTCGGATGGCTTGATCGTGAGTGTTGCTGATCCACCGCCAGTTGGGAAGAAGCCTCGCTCAACAGATTCGAGTGTTACCGCGAGTCCGAACTGACGGAGAACGGGAAGTTTCACGTGCCGAAGGTAATCAATCGGTGGCGACCATTTGACGTCAGTCCCGCCAGTCACCTGCACCGAGATCGTTTCTGTCGTTCGAATCGCCAACGGAAGTACCGCATCGAAGAGCAGGGAGATGCTTCCCGCGGTCTTCATATCGATAGCCAGGTTTCCACCCAACTCCTCGCCGGGTTCGAACGTTACTGTCTCCGACCCGACTGATACACCATCTGACTCTGCATTTGAGAGTGCTGCAACAGACTCGACGGCTCCAACATGCTGGGCACGCAACCCTGGGGTGTCTCTCTCACCTCGTACGTTCTGTATCTTGATTGGGCTGTCTTCGAGAGCAGCCAACGCCACTCCGAGACGAAGCACTTGGCCACCACCAGTTGCTCCGTCGATCTGTTTCATACGAAATCGTTGCTCCCAAATGGGTTTAAATTTCGGACTGATATGGCGTTGAACGGGGCGCTTCCAACCCAAATCGTTACCCGGTGCAAGGCGAAGAGTCGGTATGAACCCTGACGAACCTGAGGAATGGAAGGCAGAGATCCAAAGTCATCGGGAACAAAAGATCGAAACGTTCCAATCCCAGACCGATTCGCCTTTGAGCGAGTCAGCTCGAAACTCCTTTTCCGAGATCGATTTCTTTCCAATTGACGCGTCGTTTCGACTAGGGGGGCGACTTGAACTGTTCGCTGAGCCAACGAACGCAACATTAGAAGCAACACAGGGGCCACCGATATCATTCGAACAGGTCGGCCAAGTCGGCGTCGAACTTGCCGGTGAGCTTTCAGTCCTCTCTGTCTACCGGGCCCCTGGAGTGGACGCCCTTTTGCTGCCGTTTCGGGACCCGACTAACGGCTCCTCGACATGGGCACACGGCCGGTATTTGAATATCCCTGCACCCGACCCGAAAGCGACAGATAAGTCAACACCAGTCGACACGGTTGTCGATTTCAATGTGGGTTACCATCCGCTCTGTGTCTACGACGATACGGTGCGGAGTGCCAAAGCGCCGACTGACAACGAGTTTGATGTTCCTATTCAAGCCGGAGAACGGCTATAGGCTGAAGGAAGACTCATTCACGCAGAAGTAGGAGCAAGACTTCAGTCCGATGGCCGATTTAGGCGGGGACGTCCGCAGCTTCGAGCAGTTCCTGGTAGCGGTTTCGGATCGTTACCTCAGAGACGTTCGTGACGTCACTCACTTCGCTCTGGGTGACTCGTCGGTTTGTGAGTAGCGAGGCCGCATAGATCGCCGCTGCGGCCAAGCCAACGGGACTTTTCCCGCTGGTGACGCCTTTCTCTTGGGCCGTCGAGAGCAACTGCCGGGCCCGTCGCTCGACTTCCTCAGCGAGATCAAGTTCCGAAGCGAACCGGGGCACGTAACTCGCCGGATCAGCCGGCTGAACTTCGAGGCTTAACTCTCGGACGATGTAGCGATAAGTTCGCTTGAACTCCATCTCGTCGATCCGGCTTACGTTTGCCATTTCGTCGAGACTCCGAGGCGTCGTCATCTGCCGGGCTGCTGCATACAATGCCGCCGTTGCGACACCTTCAATCGAGCGACCCGGAAGGAGATCCTCCTCGAGAGCCCGTCGGTAGATGACGGAGGACGTTTCCCGGACTTCCTGTGGGAGCCCAAGCGCCGAACTCATTCGTTCGATTTCGCCGAGGGCCTGTTTGAGGTTCCGCTCTTTGGAATTCCGAGTCCGGAATCGCTCGTTCCAGGTCCGCAATCGCTGCATCTTCTGGCGCTGTCGGGACGAAAGCGCTCGTCCATAGGCGTCTTTATCCTGCCAGCCGATGTTCGTGGACAGCCCCTTGTCATGCATCATGTTCGTCGTCGGCGCGCCCACGCGGGACTTTTCGTCCTTCTCGGCCGCGTCGAAGGCTCGCCATTCAGGGCCCCGGTCGATTTCGTCTTCTTCGACGACCAGGCCACACTCCGAACAAACAGTCTCGCCTCGTTCTTCGTCTGTGTCGACACGACCGCCACATTCTGGACAGACGTCCTCGGAAACTACCTCATCCTCTTCGTCTTCAGTTTCTTCTACTGACTGCTCTCCGCCGGTCCGCTGGCGCTCACCGCCATAGGTTCGAATTTTAGCGTCACTCATTGTGGAGGGAATGGGGGAGACTGGTGTACCCAGACTCCCCTGGGTTCCTTACTCTCAGATAGTACCGAAACTAACTTAAGGCTTTCGGGAAAATCCGTCATGATTTTACACACGTTTTCTTACCCTCACGGCCTCAAACCTGCATATTTCGCCGCTTTTGGACGGCCTAAAATTTGTGCGTAGGTTTACCAAACTAAATTATAGGCCTTGTAAATCCATCGGTGATAATCGGGTGCTATCTCGTGTTTATGTTCTCTGGAACGTTTCGAAATTTGGGTCGGCTATTTGCCATTCATCGATAGTTTTGCTGACCGTCCCTTACGAATCGAGGTTCTTTGCAATACCGGCAAGCGAGTCGCTGGGCTTTCCACCCGTATAGACGGCCGATTCTCCGGGGCCCCGAAGACCATATTTGAAACCAGGTTCGACGATATCGACCGAAACTGACCGACCGAAACTGAGTTCTCGATGTTCTACCCATTCAGCCAGGGCATTTTCAGCCCCATGTGGATTTCGGGCTAACCGGGGCGACGAATTGGCATGTCGAAAGACTGGTTTTCCATCCGGAGACTCTTCGATAGGAACTCGGTATTCGCTATCGTCTAGTACTACTCTTACGAGGTCGCCAGTTTCAACATCGAGTTCCTCGGCCACCCGGATTTCTGGCTGCGTAGTTCCACCGTGTCGGTGGAGCGTGGCCTTGAGAGTCTCGATTGTGGGATGGTCGTGAGTGACCCGCTCCGACATGGACCAGAATATGACGGTCGGGCCGGTCAAAGTGTCGGTTCTCTGGTCTCGTGTCACAACGGTCATGTCCGCGGCCCACATACAGATGGACGATGTCGGAGGAGAAAGCCGCGTTTCTCCGAGCGTCATGGGTAAACGTTCTTGGCAACGTGGCAAAAATCGTCGTCGAAGGCTCTCTCGGACTGGCGTTTGGGAGTCTTGCGCTTATTGCCGACGCTGCTCATTCGCTGGCGGATCTCCTCGCGAGCCTGGTTGTGCTCGTTTGGGGTCGACTTTCCTTTCGGGGGCCGGATTCCACACATCCACATGGGCACGACCGAGTGGAACCAATAACTGCGCTGTTCGTAGGCGTGACGCTCATTGGATTGGCAGTGAAAATTCTCCTTGATGCGGTGACTGCGCTCATCGAAGGCCCGGAAATTCAATTCAGCGTCCTGCTCGTTTTCGGCCTTGGATTTGCCATTGCTGATATGCTGTTCGTCTACTGGTACACTGATCGGACGAATCGGCAACTCGATTCGACTGGACTCAAAGCCCTTGCTTCAGATGCACTGAACGACGTGTATACGTCATTTGCAGCGGTGCTTGGGGTTTTCGGTGCTGGTGTTGGGATGCCCATTGTCGACCCGTTGGCAGGCGGATTGGTGAGTCTGCTCGTGCTTCATCAGGGGTATCGGATTGCCCGGGAAAACATTCGATATCTCACTGGTGAGGCACCCCCTCCGGCGGAAGTTGCGAAAATAGAACGAACCGTGACTGATCACCCGGATGTCTATGATGTGCATGATCTGCGCTGTCATTATGTGGGAACGAGCGTGGAGGTAGAACTCCATGCTGAAGTCCCAGGCGGACTTACGCTTCGGTCAGCCCACGATTTGGAAACTGAACTCCGAAATAGCCTGCTGGACCGACCGACAGTTGGTGATGTCCACATTCATCTGGACCCTGGCGGCATAGGTGAGTGGGACTCTTTGATGACGGACACTTCGAAGACAGTCAAATCCGAGACACAGAAATCAGAGTCAGGCACTTCGGAGACTGACGATTCGGTAAACTGAGTGTCCGGCGTCTCACGGTAGCTCGCAGTTTTGCTAACCGGTTACCCAAAGGCCATGTATCTGTGTCCGGGAAACGAAGGTATGAGAATCCAGGGCCAATTCGTGGCAGGTGTCGAATAATGGCACACACGTTCGATCCCGGAAGTGCCTCGTCCCTCGAAGACCTCGACCGGTTTCGGTATCTCTCCCGCGACGAATTAGTCGCTTCACTTGACGTTCAATCAGATAGCACGGTGGCGGATATCGGGAGTGGGACCGGCTTTTACACTCGGGAAGTCGCACCGTTTGTGGGCGAGTTGTATGCAGTCGATCTCCAAGACGAGATGCATGACAAATTTGCCGAGCACCAGATTCCCTCAAACGTCGAACTAGTCCTCTCGCCGGCTGCGTCTCTCCCGTTCGATACAGGAACGATCGACGCCGTTTTTTCGACGATGACCTTTCACGAAGTGAGTGCAGCAGCCCCGGCTGAATTTGACCGTGTGTTGGGCCCAGGTGGCCGGTTGGTAATCGCCGACTGGTCACGCGCTGGTGCAGGGGAGCGAGGGCCACCGGTTGGGGAACGGACCAATGCCGATGGGGCCGCCAAAGCCCTCGAAGCGGTCGGATTCACCATCGAGTCCACCAGTGAGCGGCCAGAAACGTTTATGCTCGAAGCTACGAGTTCCTGAACCGACGGTTCTCGACTCGCTTTTTCTGACCTGTGCGATGTTTTTAATAGTATGAGCGACATATCCTTAGAAAAGGATGATGGACGATTTAACAGGCTTCCAACGAGACCTGCTTACAGTCATCGCGGGACTTGAAGAGCCGAACGGCCTCGAAATCAAGTCCGAGATGGAGCATTACTACGAATCAACGATCAATCATGGTCGGCTCTATCCCAACCTGGATACGTTAGTCGACCGATCATTGGTCGCAAAAACCAAGCAGGACGAACGGACAAACGCGTATCATCTCACGGAATCGGGGGCCTCTCTGCTCGAGACACGGCGAGACTGGGAGTCCCAGTACGTGGACCTGGAAGCGGACTGATTCAGGTCCCGGTTCGCTGGTCCAGGAGTGCCTCGGTCGCTTGACGGACAGCTGTATCGCTAGATTCTGGCGGTTCCCACCCGAGCGCTCGCAGTTTCTCGATTGAAAGGCGCATCTTCGGGACGTCCCCAGTCCAGCCTCGATCCCCGCCTGTGAACTCGTACTCGGGCTCCAGCCCCATTGTTTCACTGACGATGTCCGCTATCGTAATCACAGACGAAGTCGTGCGGGTTCCGAGGTTGTAGACGGCTCGGTCTGCTGTTGCCTCCCGAACGACATGGACCATTGCATCGATACATGAATCGATAGCCATGTAGGATTTTGCCTGTCGACCGTCGCCTTTGATTTCTAGTGACGTAGGGTCTGCTAGCAATTTGTCGATGAAATCGACAATGACAGCTCCGGATTGGAGACGGGGGCCGACGATATTGGCGAATCTGAATATCCAGGCACTTAGGTTAGCTCCGTGAACGGACGACGAGATAAGTGCCTCTTCGGCGGTTTTTCCGGCTCCATACATGCTAATGGGCGCCTGGGGATAATCTTCAGGCGTTGGCCGCGGGGCTTCTCCATAGACTGTCGATGACGATGTGAACGCGATGTGCTCAACCCCGACCGCGGCCATTCGGTCGAGTATCGATGCGGTCATTTCCGTGTTCGCCTCGAATTGAGATCGTGGATGTGGATCGTTGACGTCCTTCCGGGCCGCGAGATGAAAGACGACGTCAATCGACGCATCGATCGAGTTTTTCACTACACTGTTCCGGGTGAGATCGCCCTCGATGAACGTCGCTCCATCTGGGACCCATTCCCGCCGCCCATTTGACAGATCATCAACGATGGTAACGTTGGCACCCTCCGACAGCAGCCGTTCTGCGAGGTGTGAACCCACGAAGCCAGCACCACCGGTCACTACCGCCTGTGCGTCCGAGAGTTCCATACCGGCGACACAAAACCTGTGGGCATGTGTGTTGTGGTTTCATCGCTGAAACACAACTTATTCCCCCGCTAGCGCAAATGTGCGGGTATGCAATCGGATCGATCGGTGACGGTCCTTCGCCTGGGTCACCGACCGGGCCGGGACGATCGCATGACGACTCACGTGGGCTTGACCGCCAGGGCATTGGGCGCTAATCGGGTGATGTTCCCCGAGAACGCAACTGACGCGATGGCAACCGCCAGAGACGTCACTAACAGGTTTGGGGGCCCCTTTGAGGTCCAATCAACGGAAACTCCCCTTGGAGAGTTGCGCGCCTGGGATGGCCCTATCGTCCATTTGACGATGTATGGAGAACCGGTTCAAGACCGAATACAGGACGTTCGAGCGAATGCTGTCGATGCGGACCTCCTGATAGTGCTCGGTTCGGAGAAGGTTTCTTTCGACGTGTATGAAGCCGCGGACTGGAATATTGGTGTGACGAACCAGCCCCATTCCGAGGTGGCTGCACTCGCCGTCTTTCTCGATCGCCTCTTCGATGGAACCGAACTGGACCGAACGTTTACAGACGCCAACCAACGAGTGGTGCCACAGGCGCTGGGGAAAGAAGTCCGCGACCTCGAAGAGGGCGATACCGAAACTGAGTCCACTGCGCGCGATTGAATTTCAACACTCCAACTCCCTCAAAAGACTTACTAACCGTGGCGACCCCATTCCAACATAATGGCTTTTGAGGAGTTACTCGAGGACCCCGTCATTCAAAAGTACCTCAACGTGCTGGTGGGCCCGAAGGGAATGCCCGTCGCTGCGGCCCCACCTGACGGAGAGGTTACGGACGAGGAACTCGCTGAACGACTTGGACTCGAACTTAACGACGTTCGCCGTGCACTTTTCATCCTGTACGAGAACGACCTGGCCTCGTATCGCCGTGTGCGGGACGAGGACTCGGGGTGGCTTACGTATCTTTGGACGTTCGAATACGAACACATCCCAGGAAATCTCCACGAGGAAATGGAGCGGCTTTTGCAAGCGCTCGAACAGCGCCGCCAATACGAGCGGGATAACGAGTTTTACCTCTGTGGCAACTGTTCGATTCGTTTCGAGTTCGACGAAGCGATGGATTTGGGCTTCCAGTGTCCAGAGTGCGGTGGCGAACTCGAAGCGATGGGCAATGAGGAGTTGATCGAGGCCATCGACGAACGGATCGATGAATTACGCGACGAACTCGGAATCGTGGCATAATGGTCGTTTTGGCAACCAAGGTGTACGTTCATGGCGGCGCCCGCGAACGGGCAACCGATTCGCTTGGCTCCCTCGTCGAAAACGAGATCGGAGAGTTAGACATCTCTATTGAGGTCGGAATCCGCCACGATGACTTCCCAACAGTCACTGTCGATGGACCGGACGCCCCCGTGGCACGAAACCTCCTTCGTGAAGAGTGGGGCGAAATTCGGTCCGACCCAAAGGCAGGCAATGTAGCAACTGGGACACTCGAATCGTGGGACGAAGAGGGTATCACGCTTGATGCCGGGAACACCGTTCGAATAGCTGCAGAAAACCTCGGACTGGGTGGGGGAACCCCCTCACAGGTTCGAAAACGATTCGGGCTTGTTCAGCATATCTCTCTGGACTATGTCGTCGGAGAACATCTCGAACTTGCTGACGAAGAACGGGATCGATTACACGGGTGGATGCGAGAGGATACGGGCCGGGTCAACGTCAATAGCGCCACTCGGGCAGAAGTTCGAGCGACAGTCAACCGTGCCGGCCACGCCAATGATATCGTGACTGTCGAACGGCTCGGATTGTTGGAACAAAGTATCGTCTGTAAACCGGGGACAGACCCCCCTGGATTACTCGCGAGTATTGGTTCGTACATGGATTCAGAACTCTTAGCTGTCGTTCCATGAGGCGGATCCTGGTCGTGGTTGCACTTGCCGGTCTCCTGGTATTAGCAGGGTGTTTGGGAGGCGGCGTAGTTGAAGAAGCGAAACTAACCGAATCCGCGACCTACGACTGGGATACGAGTGCGGATACCAGCGTAAACATAACCGGTGGAAGTTATCAGGCAGTGTTGCGCCTCGAAAATCGAACGAATGTGAGTCTATTCGGCCCTGGTGAATTCGGTGGGGAGGCAGCGCTCCCGGTTCAAGCTGTCAAATACCGGTATCCCAACGGGACGGTTCGGAATGTCTCGGTGCTGTCCGTTTCGGAGCAAGACGAGCGAACGCTCATCGAAACACCGGTCGCAGGGGGTCAGGTCGCTTATACCGCACAGGTTCGATCCAGTGATCTGTATCTTCCAGTAGCCGTCAACGGTAGTCATTCAGTGACACTCCCTCCCGGAGCGGAAGTCGGACTACCGATCATCGGAGGGGCGACACCAAGCGGATCCGACATTACTCGAAGCGATGAGCGAATCATGCTCACCTGGAGCAATCCGGACAGTCACATCATCACCATCGATTACTATCAGGAACGGAACCTCTACATCTTCGGAGGACTCCTGGGGATAGCTGCGGTGATTGCCGGAGCAGGACTGGTTTATTTCCGGGCGCAATTACGTTCATTGACTGCTCGAAGAGGAGAAATGAGCCCACAAGAAGAGCGTGAATGACCCGAGGATCCGAGAATTTATGACGACATCCACGAACCAATCGACCATGGAGGTTGCGTTGGTAACCGTCGGTGACGAACTCCTCGCCGGTCAGACTGAAAACACCAACGCCACTTGGCTCGCAGGTCAACTCCGTGACCGTGGGGCGTCTGTTCGTCGAATTGTCGTCGTGCCGGACGAACTGGATGAGATTGGCGAAACCGTGACTGAACTCCGAACCGAGTACGATGCGGTCCTGGTTACTGGCGGCCTAGGACCGACACATGATGATGTTACGATGGATGCGCTAGCCCGTTCTTTCGGCTGTGAAATGACTGAAAACCCGGCCGTTGTCGAATGGCTCGAGACCGAAACGGACTACGCACTTTCAGATATTGTTGATGGGACGGCTCATCTACCTGAAGATGCCGAGTTTGTCCCCAACCCGGCAGGGGTTGCGCCTGGGGCACATATCGAGAACGTCTTCGTCCTCCCGGGAGTCCCCATCGAAATGGAGGAGATGTTCGCCATCATTGCTCCAGCGTTCTCCGGACCGGAATCGACAACGAAGGTTCTCACGTCCGACGAACCGGAAAGCACACTTGTCGAGGCGCTCCGGAAAACGAGCGAACGGTTTGACGTTCACGTGGGGAGCTATCCGGGTGAGATGGTCACGATCCGGATCCAGGGACAGGACGAAGCCGAAGTCGAGGCTGCGGCGGAGTGGCTCGAGCGGAAACTCTGAGAACCGCTGGATCACCGCAATCACCGGAATTTTCACGCCGCACCGAGGACATTGATCCATGCGCAGAATCGGATTCGTCGTCAATCCCATCGCTGGAATGGGCGGACGAGTGGGGCTCAAAGGAACCGATGGGAACGTCGAAACGGCCAGGGAACGTGGCGCCGAACCACGGGCACCGGAGCGTGGCGAATCGGTGGTACAGGCGATCTCGAACCGGGCCGATTCGTTCGAAATCGTTACCTGGGATGGGGAAATGGGCGCAGCTGAAGCCGAAAGAGTCGGTGTCGACATAACTGTTGTGGGCGAACCAGATGGAAATGAAACGAGTGCGGCGGACACAGTCAAAGCGGTCGAGGCGTTTTTGGAAGCGGACGTCGATATCGTCCTGTTCGTGGGCGGTGACGGAACTGCGGTAGACGTATTCGAAACACTTGCCGCAGCGGACGAGGACACGCCGATGTTGGGTGCACCAGCAGGGGTCAAAGTGTACTCCTCCGTGTTTGCTGTGTCCCCACAGGCTGCCGGACAGATTGCGGCGACCTTCGACCGAACGACGGAGCGTGAGGTAAATGACATCGACGAAGAGGCGTATCGTGAAGGGGAAGTTAGAGCCGAACTCAAAGGATTGGCGACGGTCCCGGTCGCAGCGGATCTCCAATCCTCGAAGCAAATCGTGGGCGGTGACGTCGAAGGACTGGCCCAGGGAATCGTCGAAGAAGCCGATTCGGAAACGACCTATATCCTGGGACCAGGCGGGACACTAAAGCGAATCAAATCGGCGTTTGGAATCGATGGGTCTCCACTTGGTGTCGATGTCATTCAGGATGGTGAACTACTACTCGAAGATGGATCGGAGGCCGAAATTCTCGACGTGTTGGGGACTGGAAACGAAATCATTGTGTCGCCGATTGGGGGTCAAGGGTTTGTCTTTGGTCGAGGCAACGATCAGATTTCCCCACCGATTATCCGTCAGTCCCTGGTGACTGTCGTGTCGTCTGCCGAAAAACTCGATGAAACCGACGTCCTTCACGTCGACACCGGTGACGAAGCGGTAGACGAAGAGCTACGGGGTTGGATCAAAGTCCGAATCGGTCGTGTCGAACAACGGATGGTCAAAATCGTCTGATACTGTCACTTTCATTGGGTCTGTAAGCAGATATAAGGCTCATTAGACATTTGGGACTCCATATGGACACAAGAAAGGTTCAGCGACTGGGCCCCTCCACACTGGCGATGACACTGCCTGCCCAGTGGGCCCGGGACACTTCGGTCGAAAAAGGGGACGAAGTGGCCGTGCGAACGACTGCCGAAGGAACGCTAACTGTCACCCCCGAATCCGCGCGCGGAGAAGAAACTGAAGCAACGATTTCTATCGGCGAATTTGACGCAGAGGCCGTCGAACGAGCGATTATTGGCCAGTATGTGTTGGGACGACGGGTCATTCATGTCACGGCAGAAGGCACCTTAGAGGGGCCACATATCAATGCCGTCTACGAGGCCGAATCCCAACTGATGGGTCTGGGCGTTATCGAAGAAACACCCGAAAGAATCACGATCCGATGTTCGGTTGATCCGGAGGACTTCGATCTGACAAACCTCCTGACTCGGCTCGAAAACACCGGCCGAACGATGCGTCACGAGGCAATCAAAGCCCTGGCCCGGAGCAACACCGATCTTGCCGAGCGTGCACTTAATCGCGAACGGCAAGCGAACAAGATATTCGTGCTCCTCCTGCGACTCATTTTTACGTCGTATCGAAACCCGTCGATCGCCCGAAAAATGGGCCTCTCGGACGCGTTTCCACTTATCGCGTATCGGTCGGTCGCCAAAAACCTCGAATTGATCGCCGATAATGCGGAGAACACGGCCGAAATCGTCCTCGACGCTGATGAGGACCGCCTGGGCTTGGACGAAAAAACAGTTCGTCGGATCCGGGAGCATAATGACCAGGTTGACGAACTGACCGAACTGGCGGTGGAAGTCGTCGTCGAACGCGACTTCGAAACGGCAAGAGAGGCCCAGGACTTATTCATGGATCTCTCCGAGCGGGAGTTAGATTTGATGCGAGATCTCCCCGAACTTTCCCAAAAACGACTCCTTCAGGTTCGTGAAGTGCTCGTTGCGCTTCAACAGACTGCCGAACATGCCGTTCGAATCGTCGAAATCGCTTCGAATCTCGCACTGAACGAACCGTCAGAGTTCACCACCATTTCCTGACGACCCTTTGCCCAGGCTGAAAGAATTATAGGAATGCGGTCCGTTCTTCTAGTAATGAGTGACTTCACGGAGGAAGAAAAGCAAATTCTCACGTACCTCCGGGAGAGTGCCAGTCGCGGGCAAGAATATTTCCGGGCGAGAAACATCGCCGAGTCCGTCGAACTGTCTTCGAAACAGGTCGGTGTGCGACTTGCCAAATTAGCCGAAAAGGCCGAGGATGTCACGATCGAGAAGTGGGGTCGGTCCCGATCGACGACCTGGCGTGTCGAACGAGCCTGAAAGTCGATCAATAGGCGAAACGTGTCCGGAAGAGGGAGGTTTTTCTCAAGTCGCCTCGAAGCACCTGTATGACTGCACGGGTCGAGCGCGCATTTTCAGTTTCCGCGCCACCAGAAACCGTCTGGGAGTTCATCGCCGATCCGGCAAACCGAGCGAGAGCGATTAGTGTGGTCGATCAGTTCGATACAGACGAGAATACGACAACCTGGCACATCTCGCTTCCAATTCCTGTGGTAAGCAAAACTATTCGAGTTCGAACCAGAACTGTCGAATTGACCCCACCAGAATACGTTCGCTTCGAGGGCAATTCAAGGATCTTCGACGTGTTGGGTGAACACCGAGTAGTGCCAGAGGGCGATACAACAAAAATTGTCAATACGTTCACCGTAGACGGACACGCACCCGGTGTCGAAGGCTTCTTTCGGCGCAATCTCGACGGCGAGATCAAGAATCTCGAACAGACGCTCCTGGACTATCTCGACGAACAATGAAAATCGCTCTGCTTCAATTTCGTATTGAGAGGGATGACCCAACTGCAAACGAGCAGCGGGCCACGAACGCGATTTTCGATGCAGCCGAACGTGGCGCGGAGTTACTTGTCCTTCCCGAACTCTGGAAGGTCGGGTATTTCGCGACCGAAGATTACGAGACCGCTGCTGAGCCACTCGATGGACCTACATTGTCTCACATACGACAACTTGCAAATGACCTGGGTGTGGCGATTCTCGCTGGAAGCATCATTGAGGATCTGGCCCAAAGTAAAGACGACACACCTGCAGAAACTGGATTGGCTAATACCAGTGTGCTGTTTAATCCCTCTGGGATTCGGGAGGCGACGTACCGAAAACACTACCTTTTCGGGTACGGGTCCGAGGAAGCGGACCTTTTGACTCCTGGCGAGCGGTTGGAGACGGCGACAATCGGCGATTTTACCGTCGGAATCACCACGTGTTACGATCTCAGATTCCCAGAATTGTACCGTGAACTTCTGAATTTGGGTGTGACGTTGGTACTCGTTCCAAGTGCCTGGCCATATCCGCGGGTGGAACACTGGAAAACACTCACAGCGGCTCGAGCACTTGAAAACCTCTTTTACGTCGCAGCAGTCAACGGGACGGGCCCTGCTGGAGGTGACGGCCTGATCGGTCGGTCTCGTGTTGTCGATCCCTGGGGTGTCCCTGTTAGAACAGCTGGACCGGACGAGGAAACGTTGACAGTGGATCTTGAGCCAGGTCGTGTCCGGAGCGTTCGAGATCAATTCCCCTCGCTTCGGGATCGTCAGTCCTGAAACCCATCAGACTTCCTCGAACCATTTATAAGCGATGACCGACTTAGGAAAAAACACCGGTCGCCGACGCTTTTCTCGTCGAAGACCGGTACTCCCGGCATGGCCCGCCTCCCCCTCCTCGGGCCATTACTCCCCTCCCGGTTTCGTTCTTAGGATGCGATCGTATTGATTTCGCCTTTTACAGCCGCCGCATCGAAGTCGTGATCCGGACGGATATTGACGAAATCGAGAAAATCGACTGCGTCGAGTACGATGTCGATCCCGTATTGATCGACAGCGGCGCTGACTGCGCGTGCCGCACCAACGTGGGGTTCGAGGGTTCCGAGGGCACTTGCTAAATCGTAGGCCCGCGCTTGTGGAATCGCGCCGGAGCGAACAGCTGTGGCATCGATGAAAAAGACGTCTCCGTTCTGAACAAGGACGTTCTCGCCCCTGAGGTCGCCGTGAGCGAGATCGTTTCGGTGCATCGTCGATACGGAGTCAAAGAGATCGGGGAGCAGCGATTCTATCTCTTCGGACGAACACTCTTCCAGCGGTCGAAATCCATCCAGGTAATCGAATACGACCACGCCGACCGACCCAATTTCGAAAGCTTCGATCGGTTCCGGAGCCTTCACGCCGACTGCTCTGATTTGTTTGGTCGCTTCGAGTTCGTGGTGGGCCATTTCGCCCGGGTCTTCGAAATGTTCGAAAAAACCCTCCGTCCCGCTGGAGAAGGCGCCCAGATTTCGTGCTCCCGTGAGAACTGCGTGAACGAACGCGTTTCGCTCCGAGATCACTTTCACAAACCACTCTTCATCGACAACAAGCGGGGTGGAAAGCCAGTTTTCGGCCTCGAGGAATTTGATCCGGACAGCGTCGCGATCGTACCGGCGCGCAAGTTCGTGGCCGACCTCCTCAAGGGTAGCCCACGGGATGGTGCCTCGGACTAGTTGACGAACACTCACACCGGATATAGTATGGCCGCTCCTAAATGCGTTCCCTGCAAAAGGCGTCTTGGTTTTATAGAGAACGAGGAGAATACCCGCGCCTTGAGGCGTCACCAGAATGCTTCGCATTCTGGCGGGCTGCACAAGAGCGGAGCTCTTGTGAACGCGGGATGAATCCGACAACCCACTCCACAGACCAGCGTCAGTATCAACACCCGGATATGCCACGCCCAAACACCCCTTTTAATACCTATTTTCTCATAACTGGTTATAGCAACAGTCCGATGCTAGAGACAACCCGCACCTACGTCGCACGTATCACAAACCACAGTCGGGTTCGTGACGACCTCGACCAGTGCGGATTCTCAGCATCCAAACTGTGGAACGTCGGACGCTACTACATCCAACAACGATGGGATGAAGACGGCGAGATACCCGACAAAGCCGAGTTGAAATCAGAGTTGAAAGATCACGAATGCTACAGTGACCTCCATTCTCAGTCAAGTCAGCGAGTTCTCGAAGAACTTGCTGAAGCGTTCAACGGGTGGGACAACTCCGACGCCGGTAACAACCCTCCGGGCTACCGGAAACGTGGCGCCGACCACCCACGCTCCATCGTGACGTGGAAGCAAAAGGAATCAAACACGACGACAAACACAACCGCGTCCGCCTCTCGAAAGGCTTCACCCTCAAGGAGTCTTGGTCTGATTTTATCCTCGCCGAGTACGAAACCCGTCCCGCCGTCGAAGTCGAGACCATCCAGCAGGTGCGTGCCGTCTGGAACGATGACGAATGGGAACTTCACCTCGTCTGCAAGAAAGAGATTCCAGTCGAAAACGCACCCGGCGACAAGACGGCGGGGATAGACCTCGGCATCAGCAACTACCTTGCCATCGACTACGAGGATGGGCCATCGGAGCTGTATCCGGGGAACGTGCTGAAGCAGGACAAGCACTATTTCACCCGCAAGGAGTATCAGACCGAAGGCGAGAACGGGCCGTCAAAGCGTGGGTTGAAGACTCGTCAGAAACTCTCCCGACGCAAAGACCACTTCCTCCACACGCTCTCGAAACACATCGTTCAACGGTGTGTAGAAGAAGGTGTGGAGAAGATAGCGGTTAGCGACCTCAGCGACATCCGTGGAGACGAGAATGGCGACTCGCGGAATTGGGGTTAGTCGGGGAACAAGAAATTGCACGGATGGGAGTTCGACCAATTCGCCCGTCTGCTCGAATACAAGGCTGAAGAAAACGGCATCGTTGTTGACCGCGGGGACGAGGAAAACACAAGTAGGACGTGTTCGTGTTGTGGGCAGATTCGGGACAGTAATCGCGTGGAGCGTGGGCTGTACGTTTGTAATTCGTGTGAGACCACGATGAATGCAGACGTGAACGGTGCAGTGAACATCCGCAGAAAGATAACTCAGAGTCCCCCGACCGGGGATATGAGTAACGGCTGGTTGGCACAGCCCGGAGTTTTCCTGTTCGACCGCGAGAGCGGACGGTTCTCACCGAGAGAGCAGGGAGACTGCAAACCGTAACATCCCAACGCTGAGCAAACCGGAGGTTTGCGAGGTACGCAAATCTTCGATTTGCTTGACTTGGGATTCCTCCACCTTCAGGAGGAGGAGGATGTCAATCTTCGTCCGATGTTCGATGATCGATGATCCGGTCGATAATGTCGCCAGTCGACAAAATTTCTCCTTTAAACTGTGGCTCTCGCCCGGACACACGTTCAACGCGACAGTTAATGCCACGGTCTTCGAGAGCCTGCTCGATCGAAGCCACGTCGTGATGTTGATCGTATCCCAAAGCGATGACGTCCGGATCAAGCATCTCGATCGGAGCGAAAATATCGGACTCGTCGCCGACATGTGCAGCGTCGACCATTTCCAGAGCGGCGATGACGTTTCGACGTTGTTGATTCGGCAGAATTGGTGGCTCTTTGTGGGTGACGTTTGACCGGCGAGCAATGATGACGTGGAGTTCGTCCCCCATTGCTGTGGCTTCCGTTAAATAGTGAATATGACCAGGGTGAAGGAGGTCAAAGGTCCCTTGAGCGACGACACGGGTCATGCTCTCAACTGATGCATCCACTGGTTGTCAATTTTGTCGGTTCTCTCCCCCTTCATGTTGCGCCAGTTTCGAACCGATCCCAAAATTCGTCCACCCGTACCAGCAGTCATTGGCCTCGCTTGTTTCTGGGCGGTTACAAGCGTACCGATTACTCGACCAACTCAGAACACCGACTATTGCCAGTCAAATCCACGTTCTCTGCTAGCTCCGCTAAACTGGCCCACGTGGACTTAAATAGGCCAAAATCGGTTAAAATCGGAGCCAACGAGTGACCCGTTTATACGATACAACCTCCTTGTCAAGAATGTACGATACAATGTCGCCCCATCAAATCGCCGCAATTGCGCTTTCGGTACTTGCTCTCGGAGCGGGTGGCGTCGGCGCAGTCCAAGTCGCAGAGAACCCCCTCCAAACGGCCCCGCCTCAGTGGGCGGATAATGGAGACGGTGAGATAAATATTAGCGTCGAAGGACCAGTTGAGCCTGGTGAATCGGTCACGTTGACGGCGACCTACCAGGACGAACCGGTGCCCCACGCGCCCGTAGAAATGAACGGCGAGTACGTTGGGGAAACGGACGAATCTGGCATGCTCGATGTCGAGGTTCCAGAAGATGATGAGTTCGAAGTGGAGATCGAGCCTGATTTCGAAGGTGAGCGAGAAATCCTGCTCTCCGCGGCAGAAGAGGCAGAAAACAATAGGAGTGACGATGAAGAAGGGGACGAGTCTGAAGACAACCAGATCGAACTGAGCACGCTTGGGAACGTAACGGCCAACGAGTCGGTTACCGTTTTGGCTACGGTCAATGACACCCCACTGTACGGAGCAGAGGTCTCAGTCAACGGTGACGAGGCTGGCACGACCGATGGGAATGGTACTCTCGAGGTCTCCGTTCCCGCCGAGAGCGACGAATTCGAACTGGAAGCTGAGTACGAACATTCCGGCGAATACGAAGTCGAGTTTGCAGAGGAAAGCGATGAAGAGATGGACGAAGGAACTGTTGGTGACCCGATCGCACTCGCTGTTGACGGCACGATCGCGAGTGGTGAAGGCGTCACCATTACCGCAACAAGCAATGGAACGGCAGTCGAAAATGCAACGGTAACGGTAAATGACGAAACGGTTGGTCAGACGTCGGCTGACGGGACAATTACGGTGACGATCCCCAAAGATGCTGATGAGGTGGAGATTGAGATCGAATCCGAATATGGAGAAGCGGAGTTAGCATACGAATTCGAATATGACGATTCCGTTGAGACAGAGGAGGAGGACGAAGAAACCGACGAGGAGAACGAAGAGACTGATGGGGACGACGAAATCGACGAGAAGGGTTCGGACGGTGACGAAGAGGACGACTAAGTCGTAGAATAGGACGGTCCGGTCGTCCGTCAATACTGTTTTCTGTCGTCTATTAATTCGGATTTGGTTTTGGTCCCACAAGGACATTTTTTGACGGTGACAAATCAAACCGTCGTGGTACCACGACTCTCGGAAGGGTTATCCGGCAGACTGGCCTATCATTGTTTGCAATGGCAAACGGTAAGGTTGATTTCTTCAACGACACTGGCGGCTACGGATTCATTACGACTGAGGACGCGGACGAAGACGTTTTCTTCCACATGGAGGACGTTGGCGGCCCGGACCTCGAAGAAGGACAGGACGTCGATTTCGACATCGAACAGGCCCCCAAAGGGCCGCGCGCGACGAACGTCGTTCGTAACTAAACCGAGTTTCGTCCGCGCTTTACGGCGTTTGGACTAACTCCGTTCTTTCGATCTCAACTTCCGGAGCGAAAGCGCTGGAATGATCGAGTTTCAGTTACACTCTGCTGGCAGTATACTGAAATAGCGATAGCCCAAACGACAGATAATCCGCAATGGATCCTCACTCGGCTGTCCCAATCGCGTTTGGGTCTCCCACGTTTCTTCGACGGGCGAGTGAACCGGAACTTATCGATTGGTTCGAATATTTTGATCCCAAAATTGTCATCGTCTCGGGTTCTGAGCCAGCCCCTTCTGTGGCCCATCGGCTCAGTCAACTGGTCGGGTCTGGAACGAGTGTGTTCCAGGCTGCGGGCCCACACCCGTTACGTGGCCACCGCCGAATCGATACTGTTGATTTCGTCTTTGCACCGGACCTAACTGAGTTGAAATCGATCGAGGAACTCGAAGCCACAGCGCTCGATCCTGGGAGTCCTACGTTTGTCCTCAGCGACCGTTTGGAACTTGACGTGGATAAAACGAAACTGACTACATCGTTAGTCGGCCGCGAGGAGTACGTTGCTGCACTCAAACCAGATCGTCTCGAAGGCTCCTACGTCCACATTTCGAGTCGCCTTCCGGCCGGATATAGGCGTGAATGGGACGAATTAATGGTGATTGGAGGCGGTTTGGACGCGGGAGTCAACGGCACGGATCTCGTTTCATTGCGGTGTCGATCTGACGGAAAAGTTTTACAGCGGACGCTATCACCAAACAGGCTGGGATTGCAGGCCCTTGATGGCGTCGGCAGTCAGAGGGCCCACATGCTGCGGAATGCCGGTTTCCAAACCAGAGCGGCTGTCGCTAACGGACCTGTTACAAACCTGGCTGAAATTGACGGGCTCGCTAGAACAACCGCAGAACAGATTCATCAGAGTGCAACGGCCGTCGTGGGTGACCGGGTGATTCGCAAATCCGCTAACCCACTTCCGGGACGCAATCCTCTTTACATCGATATTGAGACTGACGGTCTCGATCCGAGGATCGTCTGGCTCATTGGAGTGCTCGATGGATCCCCGACGAACGGGACGTACCATTCGTTTTTGCAGCGGGACCCGGACGAGCCAGGTGGTGCACTTATCGACTTTTTGGACTGGTACCAATCACATGGATCGAAACGCCCTGT
The DNA here is from genome assembly GCF_036626455.1 of Halodesulfurarchaeum sp. Lineage (NCBI taxonomy): Archaea > Methanobacteriati > Methanobacteriota > Halobacteria > Halobacteriales > Halobacteriaceae > Halodesulfurarchaeum > Halodesulfurarchaeum sp. The sequence continues at coordinate 72,586 of NZ_JAZKRK010000007.1, forward strand.
CGTAGCATACAACGGGCAAAACTTCGATTTTCAGGTACTCCGGGACCAACTCATTACACATGCCCACTCCTACTTGAACCGCTGGCAAGAAATCGATACATTCGACCCCTACCAGTGGGCTATTACAGAGAACAACGCGATTTTGCCAGGGCGTACAAACAAATTGAAAGACGTTAGTGACGCGTTGGGTTTTGAAGGGATGGAGAACAATCTTACAGGGGCGGCCGTTGCGAGAGCCTACAGCCAATGGATGGCCGACCAATCACCAGCGTCCGAGTTGGCCTGGGATCGGTTTGTGTCATATTGTGAGGGTGACGTTCGTCGCCTGGCATCCGTTTATAGGGCTCTCGAAGACAGTAGTCGATTCGGGTCCGAGACGGATGAACGGGCCACAATCGAGGAGTCAACTACCCAGGGAGCACTCTCCGATTGGTAAATTATGACCGGAGATCAATCAAATACGTCGGTACTCTCCACCGAAGAATTACATCGAACAGTCCCAAACGCTGACGGAACGTTGGGACATGTCACAAGGCTCCAAGCGCAATCCGCAGAGTCCGAGGCCCCAGCGAGTGTGCTGCGAGAGGAACTGGCGTCGGATATAACTTCTTCAGTAGGGGCATTGTATTCTCACCAGGCGGCAGCCCTTGATGGCCTCGCGACTGATCGGAACGTCTGTTTGACGACCTCGACGGATTCCGGCAAAACATTGGTTTATGCACTCCAAATCGCCAGAAATCACCTCGACCATCCCAAAGCCACTGCACTCCTTGTGTACCCAACCAAAGCGCTTTCACGAGACCAACAAACGGAACTGACCGATCTCTTTGGGGAACTTGGGCTCGAAATCGACGTTCGGGTGTACGATGGAGACACCCCCACGGGGCGACGAAAACGGATTCGGGAGACTGCAGACGTCATCATCACGAATTTTGCAGGTGTGAACATGTATCTCGCATACCATCCCCAATGGCATTCGTTTTACTCGAACTGCGAACTGCTCGTGATCGATGAATCTCATACGTACACGGGCGTTCATGGAATGCACGTCGCCTGGACCATTCGACGGCTCCGTCGGGTACTCGATCAGTACGGTAGCGATCCCCAACTAGTGACGACCTCGGCCACCATCGGAAATCCGGCCGAGCATTCAACACGTTTGACAGGGAGTGACTTTCAGGTCGTGAACAAGGACGGCTCCCCCCGGGGCCGTCGGGAAATCGCGTTTTGGAAACTTCCATTTGACGATTCGGAACTCAACTCAGTCCGTGATTATGATGCGGTGAAACAGGCCGAACCAAATCCAGTCCGAGAAGCCGGCACAATGTTGGCCCACCTCGGATTGAACGACCGCCAAACTTTGCTCTTCACGAGAAGCCGGAAGAACGCCGAACTGGGCGCGAAATACGCCGCTGAGGCGGCGGATCGACATCCAAAAACGGGAACAATCAGGTTCGAGCCCTATCACGCTGGCCTCGGAAAGGCGACTCGTAGGGACACGGAATATCAATTCAAATCAGGGCATTTGGATGGCGTCACCTCGACGAACGCTCTCGAACTGGGCATCGACATCGGATCGATTGACGCGACAGTTCTGATGGGATACCCGGGGACACGGCAATCGTTCTGGCAGCAGGTTGGCCGCTCAGGACGCGAAACCCGGGATGCACTTTCCGTGTTCTTAGCCAGACGTGACGCATTAGACCAATACATTCTCGATAATCCGGAGTACGTGCTCGGTGAACCTATTGAGGAGGCGGTCATCAGACTCGAGAACAATCCGGTGTACGCCGACCATATCAAATGTGCTGCTCAGGAGCATCCCCTGACCAAATCCGACCGAAAATGGTTCGACGGAACCAGACTTGACAGCGCTGTCGATATGTGGCGGGATGCCGGAAAATTGGAGGGAGATCTCCCCCGTAGTGTTCGATATACGGGATCGCCCCGACCCCAAGCCGACGTCTCGATGTATGGAACAGCAGACGTTCAATTCGAGGTCCGGTGCCGGGATTGTGACATCGATATGGCGCCACTCGACAAGGAACGCGCCTACCGGGATCACCACGAAGGAGCCTTGTTCCTGAACAATGGGGTTCAATACGAAGTGTTGGAGTTCAAGGAGGCAGTTCCAAATCCGCATATCACGGTCAGACAGGTTGCGACGAACGAATACACGAAAACGATATCGGAAAAGACCGTCCGGAACGTCGACGCCGAAGCCACCAGAGAGTTAGGCGGAGGCTACCGGCTTTCGTGGGGGACTGGCACAGTCGAGATTCATTACACACACTATCGCCGAGAGACACTTGGTGACGACGAGTTGGAGACGTCACTTCAACCAACGGGCTTGGACCCAATCGAGTTGCACACCGATATTGTCTGGGTCGAAACACCACCATCGCTTCAAAACGATGTGCTGTCCCAGTTCGTGGACTCCGAAACGGAACGAGTGACCGAAAACGAGTTGATGGACGTTTTCGGTGGCGGGCTTCACGGGGCGGAGCATGGGATGATCAAACTTGCACCGCTCGAACTTCGTATGGATAAATCCGATCTTGGAGGACTGAGTACGCCGCGACATCCTGAGACAGGAGTGCCAACCTGGTTCATACACGATGCTGTGGACGGTGGACTCGGATTTAGCAAGCGGATCTACGAACATGCCGAAACCATCGTGCAACGAACCAAAGAGCGAGTGGCAGCATGTGATTGTACGGGCACGAATGGGTGCCCAGCATGCATCATGGACGCCCAATGTGGGAACCAGAACCGACATCTACACTCGGCGGCGACAGTATTGGTTCTCGACCGGTTTCTACGCCGACTCAAAACGGAGGACACGAACGAAGATGGGTAACAACTCCGACGAACTTTCAGCGTGGCCCCCTCTAACGGTCGAAAGGAGCGAAATCCGCAGGCATACGAGCCATTTCATCGGTCGCTACTCAACAAGCATCTATGACGATGCCAACGGATCGCAACCGACTCGAATCGGCGGCGAGTCCATATCTGGTGCAACATGCGGACAACCCGGTCCATTGGCAACCCTGGGATGAGTCTGCACTCGAGGCAGCCAAAGAACGCGATGTCCCGATTTTCCTCAGTGTCGGCTATTCGTCCTGTCACTGGTGTCATGTTATGGCCGAAGAGTCCTTCTCGAATCCGTCTATCGCGGAGCAATTGAACGAGAATTTCGTTCCGATCAAAGTTGATCGGGAGGAACGTCCGGACATCGATAGCATCTACATGACCGTGTGCAGGTTGGTAACAAAAGGGGGCTGTGGATGGCCCCTTTCAGTTTGGCTCACGCCCGACAAACGCCCGTTTTACGTTGGGACGTATTTCCCACCGGAACGAAAACACGGGCGGCCTGGTTTTGGAGACATCCTTCAGAACATTACCGAAACCTGGGATACGAACCGGACAGAACTTGAGACTAGGGCTGAGGAGTGGCTCACCGCAACGAAATCAGAACTCGAATCTGTCCCACAACCAGCCCAGGCACCGTCACAAGGGCCCAACCCATCTGAAAACCCGTTACAAGCGGGTGTTCTCAAAAACGCTGGGGAAGCCATCTTTCAACAGGCTGATCGGAAACACGGCGGTTTTGGACGGGACCAAAAGTTCCCACAGGTTGGCCGACTGCTTGTTCTTGCCCGTTTGGCGGACAGGTCCACGAAACCCACCTCCCAGGCCGTGCTGACTGAATCTCTTGACGCAATGATAACCGGCGGACTTCACGATCAGCTCGGTGGCGGTTTTCACCGTTATTGTGTCGATCAGACGTGGACCGTCCCCCATTTCGAGAAAATGTTGTACGACAATGCTGAAATTCCCCGGGCTCTGCTTGCTGGCTTTCAATTGACTGGAAACCAACGCTATGCGAAGATTGCTGAAAAAACGTATTCGTTTCTGGATCAAGAAATGGCTCATCCCGACGGGGGATACTTCAGTACACTTGACGCACGGAGTCCACCACCTGACTCAACACAGTCAAAACAAAGTGAGCTAGAGGGGGCCTATTATACCTGGACTCCTGAAACGGTGTCAGATGCGATGGTTGCAAAGGATGGTCCAAACAAATCTCTTGATCCTGAGCGACTCGCTACCATTTTCAACGAACGATTTGGTGTGACTACTGCTGGCAATTTCGAAGGCAAAACCGTTCTGACACGAGCGAAATCACTCGATGAGTTAGCGGGACAATTCGACGCCCCCGAACATGAACTTCGAGAGATGCTTGATGAAGCGATTGAGCGTGTCTGTAGTGCGCGGGAAAGCCGGCCCACTCCATCGAGAGACGAAAAAATCCTCGCGGATTGGAATGGGTTATTGATCAATTCGTTAGCCGAGGGTGCAATTGTTCTCACCCAACCCGCGCTTGCAGAACGGGGTCAGGGTGCCCTCGAATTCATTCGGGAACATCACTGGAACGGGACCGACCTTGCTCATCGGTACAAAGACGGTGACGTAATGGATGACGGCTACCTTCCCGATTATGCGTTCCTCGCGGCCGGAGCCCTAACCCTTCACGGCGCGACCGGGGCTCTTCAACCGTTGACGTTTTCCTTGGAGCTTGGACGAGCTATCAAAGACAAATTTTGGGACGAGTCCGAGGCCGCACTCTATTTCACCACAAGTCAGTCTTCGGTCCCAGTTCGGCCAAGAAACGTCAGCGGTCAATCCACGCCGTCGAGTACCGCCGTGACCGCCGAGCTCTTCGCTGCGCTCGAGCATTTTGATCCGAGGGCCGGGTTCGAGTCAATCGCTCACCGAATCCTGGACGGTTACACTGAACAACTTCGTGCAAACCCAGGCCAAAATGCCACGCTTGCGCTGACAAACGATGTGTTACAGAACGGGTATATCGAAGTCGCCGTTTCCGCTGTGGCCATCCCGGAAAATTGGCAAAAAACAATAAGTGACCACTATGTACCGACGCGGCTTCTGACTCGCCGGCCACCGGACTCTGAGACCCTTTCGAAGTGGGTCGATCGCCTGAACCTTGATTCAGTCCCCCCGATTTGGGAGGGGCGGGCTGCGAGAGATGAACCAACAGCGTTCGTCTGCCGCCAGAGTTGTTCACCACCGATTACTGAGACTGCAGAGCTCGAACACTGGCTGGAAGAGTTCCAACTACACGATCCTCAGTAACGGTCACCCATACGTGTGGAAATCGACGGCCTGTTCGAGCAGTTCATCGGGAATACCCGGGACTTCATCAGCCCTGACCGCTCCTTGTTCTTCGATCACGCTGGGATCTCTCGGGAAGTCTCTGAGCTGGAAGTGAACGTCGATTCCGGCTTTTGCTCCTTGCCCGAGCGCAACTGGTACCTGATTGTGCCCTGGCGTGCAATCCCCGACAGCGTAGACATCTTCAACGGATGTTTTCCCATGATCGCCGACTTCGATCGATCCATCCTTGTTGATTTCACAGCCGAGTTCCCGTGCGAGACCATTGTTATACTCGGCGCCGTACATCGCAAATCCACCCCTATACTCGCGAACGGTCCCATCTGCAAATTCGAGTGCTTTCAGCCATCCATCGTCCCCGTTTTGCACCCCCGTAACATCTTCACGAATGATATTGATGGGATGGCCCTCGAGCATCGTTGCCGTTTCGTCACTCCAATTGATATCGGCTTCTCGGGTGAGTAAATCCACCTCGTCGGTGAAGTTAAGCATGAGGGCGGCGACGTGGGCTGCACTTTCACCATGTCCCATGACGTAGACCGACTTGTCCACGAACATATGTGCATCACAATGGAGACAATAGTGGAGTCCACGTCCCGTTCGGGGTAATGGTGGATCGGGGCGGACGTCATTAAAGCCGGTTGCCAGGACGACTTTTTTCGTTGTATACGTCGCGTTTGTTCCGGCGAGTTTGATCCGGCCTGATTCGTCTCTCGAACACGACGATACCTTATCTCGGTGGATGTCACAGCCGTACTCCTCGAGTTGTTCACGCCCGATTCCGAGGAATTCTGCACCACTTGTGTCCTCTTTTACCCCCAAGAGATTATGGACTTCTTGCATCATTGCTGCTCGACCCCCTCCCCGGTCGACGACCGCCGTCTCATGACCTAGCCTCGTGCTGTACATGGCTGCAGTCATTCCAGCCGGACCACCTCCCACCACCACAACTTCGTACTCGTGGGCTTCGATCGATTCACTCATAACTAATACCTTTGATTGCTGTTCGCAAATATCTACCTCCACTCATCAAGGTTGATTGTACTGTAGTCATGGACGGTCAAACGCACCCCGCTTAAGGAAACGTTCGGTGAATGTGTACTGGCAGTCCACGCCCGCCTCTCTTTTTAGTACACTACTCTCGATTGGGCTAATTGTACAATGGCATCAGTTATTGCGGGTCTGGCAGGTGGTTTCATAGCAACAGTAGGAATGAGTATTGTGATGAAGGGAATGGATGGTGGACCGCCACCAACAGCAGATCTGCTCGCCAAATTCCGTGGCGGGGAAGCGATTGATTTCGAAAAACCTGGAATGGTACTTCACCTTCTTTATGGGACTGTTGC